>CAZUJO010000152.1:0-8546 GCA_964619995.1 uncultured Leptospiraceae bacterium | reverse complement strand
GAAGGAATCAAGCAGATCACATCCACTTCGAGCTACGGTCAGGCGAACATCACAGTCGAACTGGATCTCAATCGAAACGTGGACGCGGCCCTTCAGGAAGTGCAGGCCCGCGTCGCGCAGGCGCAGAAAAATCTTCCCGCCGACCTCGACCCGCCGATCATCACGAAGTTCAATCCCGAAGATCAGCCCATCATGTTTCTCGCCGTTTCGAGCGAAGGGAATATGCGCGATCTTATGGTCTACGTAAGAGATACGCTGAAAACACAGTTCAGCGTGGTTCCGGGAGTCGGTCAGATCATCCTGGGTGGATTTGTGGACCGAAACCTTCGTGTATGGGTCGACTCGCAGAAGCTTTCCAACCGCGAATTGACCGTCGAAGACGTGATGACTGCGATCAACCGCGAACACAAAGAGCTCCCGGCCGGCCTGCTTGAAACGCAGATCAAGCAGTGGAATGTGAGGTCGATGGGAGAGGCCTCCACGTCCGATCAATTTGGAAATCTTCCGATTCTCTACCGCGGCGGCGCTCCGATGTTTGATACGCTTGTGCGCGTGCGCGACGTGGCGCGCGTTGAAGACGGCCTGGACGATGTGCGCCGCATTTCGCGCTTCAACACAAAGGGCGCGGTTGGCATTGGCATCGTGAAGCAGCGCGGCACGAACGCCATTGACGTTGCGAATGCTGTGAAGGCGCGAGCGAAGGAGCTTGAAAAGACGCTTCCTCCCGGTTATCACATCAACCTTGCGTTTGATTCAACCAAGTTTATCAAGGAGTCCATCGGCGAAATGGAGATGACGCTGATCCTTTCGGCGCTTCTGACGAGTCTTGTCTGCTATTTCTTCCTCGGGAACTGGAGTTCGACGATCAACATTCTCCTCGCGATTCCCACGTCGATCATGGGCAGTTTCATTGTTCTCTATATCATGGGTTTCACGCTGAACACTTTTACGCTGCTCGCGCTTTCCCTTGCCATCGGTATCGTCGTCGACGACGCGATCATGGTTCTCGAGAACATTGTGCGCCACAGGGAAATGGGCGAGTCGCTTGTGGCCGGCGCGCTGAACGGCGCGCGAGAAATCACGTTTGCGGCCGTCGCAACGACGCTTTCGATTGTGGCCATTTTTCTTCCCGTCGTTTTCATGCAGGGAATCATTGGCAAGTATTTCTTTCAGTTCGGCATTGCGATTACGGCGGCCGTGCTCCTGTCTCTTCTTGAGGCGTTGACTCTGACGCCGATGCGATGCTCGCAGTTCCTGACGGTCGGACACTCAGGCCGCCTGACGGCTGCGATCGACCGGGGATTCAATTCTCTCAGCGGATTCTACAGCCGCGTTCTCGAATGGTGTCTCTCCAACCGTTGGAAGGTGATCGGCGGTTCGATTCTATTTTTTGCGGGCAGCTTTCTCGCGCTCGGACCCATCAAGAAAGAGTTCGTGCCCGCGCAGGACCAGAGCCAGTTTTTGATCCGCGCGCAGACGCCTGTGTATTCCTCGATGACCTATTCCGACCAGGCGTCCCGCAAGATGGAAGAATGGCTGGCGAAGCGGCCTGAGATCGCGCGTCACTTCGTTGCGATCGGCGGATTTCAGGGCGGGCAGTCGAACCTGATCAACATCTTCGTAACCATGAAGGATCCGCCGGAGCGGCCCGTCGATGCGGAGAAAAAGCGCCGCCTCACGCAGCAGGAATTTTCGGAAGTTGTGCGGAAGGAACTGACCGCGATCTCTCCTGATGTGCGCATAACGGTGCAGGATCTCTCCATGCGCGGATTTTCCGCGACGCGCGGTTTTCCTGTTGAAGTAACCATTACCGGAAGCGACTGGGAAAAACTCACGGATTATTCAGAAGCCATCATGGCACAGATGAAATCGTCGGGCCAGTTCCGCGACATTGATTCGAACTTCACGCGCGGTCAGCGCGAAGTCCAGGTCTTCCCGGACCGCGCGCGGGCGGCTCAATACGGCGTGAGCATCTCAAGCATCGGCACAGTTCTCGGCGCGATGATCGGCGGCGTTCGCGCGGGGCAGTTCTCAGAAGGCGGCCACCGCTATGACATCCGGGTCCGCGTCGATGTGAATGAACGCCAGCAGATACAGGACATTCGCCGCATATATGTGCGAAACAACCGCGGCGAGCTCGTGAGCCTCGCTGACGTCACCCGCGTCGAAGATAAGCCTGCGCTCCAGAGCATTACGCGTCTCAATCGTGAGCGTGCGATCACCGTTTACGCAAACCCGGCGCCCACAGTCGGGCAGAGCGTGGCCGTGCAGAGCGCGCTTGCCATATCCGCGAAGGTCCTTCCTGCCGGATATCGCGCAGAGCCCACCGGTCAGTCAAAGACTACAGACGAATCTTTCTCAAGCCTCGGTACGGCCCTCTTGCTCGGAATCATTGTCGCGTACATGATTCTAGCAAGCCAGTTCAACAGCTTCCTTCATCCAGTCACCGTGCTCGTCGCTCTGCCTTTCAGTTTCTCGGGCGCTGTTCTCACGTTATTTGCCTTTGGCCAGTCGCTGAACATTTACAGCTTCATTGCCCTGCTGCTCCTCATGGGTCTCGTGAAGAAGAACTCAATCATGCTGGTGGATTTCACGAACCGGATTCGCACGCAGGGAATTGATGTGAAGGCCGCGCTGCTTCAGGCCTGTCCGATCCGTCTTCGCCCGATTCTGATGACTTCCATTGCAACGATTGCGGCGGCCATTCCTGCTGCGCTGTCGTTTGGCCCGGGCGGTGAGACGCGCATTCCCATGGCGCTTGCCGTGATCGGCGGCACGCTCGTGTCCACGGTTCTGTCCTTGATCGTAGTCCCTTGTGTCTACAGCCTGTTCCGGCGTCTGGAGCGTATGCCGCCGGAAAGTCTGGGGCATTGAATCGAAAAAGATTGGCGGACGCGTCTTTCTGCCTTTTGATGGCAGCATGCGCGCACTCCTTGCCATCGCCCTGGGTCTGAGCATTGCCTGTCAGGCGGATAAGTCCGCGCTCGACACTCTGCTCCTTGAGGCGCTCTTCGCCCAGGGCAGCTGGGCGACCATTTATCCTGGAGCGGGCACTTTCAATCTCGCGCTTCGTTCTACATCTGGAACGTATTCGCGCTCATACTATCCGATCTGTTCCGGCCGGCCAGGAACGAATCCGGCATACGCATTCCTCGTAAAGCGCGGCAGTTCTAACAATCTGCTGATCAACTTCATGGGGGGCGGCGCCTGCTGGTCGGGTGCGAACTGTCTCGGGCCCACGAACACAATTACATACTACCCGGAGATTACAAGTCTTCAGCCCGCAACGACTGTAATCGGCAACCAGGTCCTTGACGCAGGCGTTCTCAATCACAATCGATCCGACAATCCCTTTCAAACCTGGAACATGGTTTTTGTTTCATACTGTTCCGGCGACATACATGCTGGATCGGCAGATACAGCATACGCAGACCCGCAGACCGGAATTTCCTATACGATCCATCATCACGGGGTTGACAACACCCTTGCCGTGCTGAGCTACCTGCAGACCGCATTTCCGGAAAGCAGCGTGGGCCGCGTCTTCATTACCGGCCAGAGCGCGGGGGGCTACGGAGCGATTTTCAACTTTCCTTTGATAAAGGAAATGTACTATTCGAAGCAGGTCGATGTGCTCGGTGACGCTGCCAACGGCGTGCTCGACGTATCCACAACAACGAACGGCGCATCCAATGCGTTTCAGCAGACTTCGACGACGACCTGGAATGCTACGGTCAGCGTTCCTTCCTGGATTCCCACCATCAGCGGTCAGTACCTGACTCTGAAGATCGGCGATTACTACAACCGCGTGGCCACTTATTATGATTCGGGCGCTCCGAATCCGGCCCCCGGAAAATCCCGCTTTGCGCAGTACACCGCCGCCTACGACGGCAATCAGCGCTACTTTTTCAACGTTATGCGCAATAGTTTGAAGAGTCCGGCAAAGACGTATACGACTACGGACAACATGTGGGGCCGCGGAGACGGATACGACGCACAGCGGCTCGGCGGGTATCCGAATCCGCACGTAACCTGTGACTGGAACAACCAGATGCGAAGTCTCGCAACGCTTGCTGCAACATCGGGACTTTACCGGCGCGTGATTGCATCGGGAACGGTGCATACGATTTCGATGAGCAATTCTTTCTTCAACGTAAGCATTCCGACAACCAGCGGTTCGGTGAAGCTGGTGGATTGGTACAACACGATGCTCAATGGCTCCAATGCCGCATGGACCGATGCTGTCTGTGCGCAAGGAAGCTGCGGCCGACCTACTACTGAAGAGGCTCCGAGCACGGCGCTGAACTGCAGTGGTCAGACGGGATTCACCATACTCGGCGACGGCTGGTAGTCAGGCTCAAGCGCGATTCATAAGTTACCACTGCAAATCGTACGAGAGCGCCGATTCAAGGCGAACATTTCTCTGCGATTCACCCTTTTCCCAGATTGCACGATCGAGCCCGAGTTCGGGCAGAAATACGGGGAAAATCAGCGCTCCGTTAACAGCCGTTACTGGAATGTCCTGATATCCCGGATGACTCACCGTCATTCGCTCATCAGAAAGCACCAGGCGAAGGTGGAGGCGCTCGGATAAATCGAGCTCCGCTCCCGCGCTGATTCGCACAATATTCAGAACCGTAAGGGCATTGATCTGGTCGTAGGATACAAAGGGGGCGTTGAGTGCGGCGCCTGCCGTCAGGCGCTGTTCTTTCATGGCTCCGCGCAATCCGCGCGCCGGTCCATCCTCTGCAATGCCTCCGATGATGGAAAGATCCTCTTTCAGGCGAAATCGCCCGCGGATTCCCCACATCCCTCCCATCGCTCCGTCCCTCATTCTGGACTGAATGTTTGTGGATACGATGTTCTGGCCGAGCGTAATGAATGAAGTCGTATACTCGGTTCCGTGGAAACGCCATCCCATCCAGGGCCCGATGCTGAACTTATCGTCCATGAATGAAATGTCATATCCGAGACGGGATTCGAGGTCCTGCATCTTGAAGTCTTTCAAATGAGTTCTTGTTCCGAACGAAAGGCCGAAGCTGTCGTATGTGAAGCGCGGCCTGCTTTCTGCGCCTTCGGCGCCGAGGAAGATGACCCCGGGACCGAGGGTGTGCCTGTATTCAGCGCTGAGGGGAAATACCCAGGCTGGCCGCTTCTCCCAGGGGCCGTCGAGAACGCCGAGTCCCCCTCCATTCAGCAGATCATCATAAAACAAATGCTCTGTGACGGACGGACTGATGTAGGAATATGCAGGACCGGTGGAGACTCGCAGTGTATTTTCTGCGGCGAGAGGGAAAGCCAGGACAGAAAGGAGAAAAACGATCCGGCACGAAAGGCGCATGCCGCATCGCTTTCGCGGCGCGGCATGCCGCCAACCAAAAAACTCAGTCGCGAAAACTCAGTCGCTTCTGCGAATGCCCGCAAGTTGAAGGGCATAGTAAAGAAGCGTTGCGATCGCCGTGCCTGCAGCTGCGACGTAAGTCCATGCAGCAGCGTTCAACACTTCATTCACGCCCGTTCCGCTTCCGGTGCGGGTGATGGCCATGCTCTGCAGAATCTGTTTCGCACGGTTCGATGCGTCGATTTCAACGGGCACAGTGATCAGTTGGAATACCACAACAATGCCGAAGAAGATCACTCCTGCGAGCGCGATGTAGTAACCAAAGCCGCTGCGCATGAACGTCATGAGACCGAACCCGACCATGATCAAAATCCAGCTGATGTTGGAGCCGAATCCGGCCATGCCCACAATCGAGGTTCGAAACTGAAGCCAGGGATATTTCACCTGATCCTGAATGGCATGCCCCGCTTCATGCGCGGCCACGCCGGCTGCCGCTACACTGTTTGAGTCGTAGGTGGAATCGGACAATCGGAGCGTTTTCGAAGAAGGATCGTAATGGTCTGTCAGCTCTCCTTCGACTCGTTCGACCTTCACGTGGCCCAGGCCGGATGCATCCAGAATTCTGCGGGCAACTTCAGCCCCGCTGAAACCGGATGAATTCTGCTCCTGGTCCCACTTTGCGAATGTCCGTTTGACCTTAAAGCTGGCCCAGAGGCTCAACAGCATAAACGGTCCGACGATCACGAAATAGGACCAATCAAAGTGAATCATCTGCTACCTCCTATGATTCAGGGCCACAAAATAGAACGCCGGCCCCCCGGCGGCCACTGCAAAAATCCGGTTTTCAGCGGGAAAAAAGGGACCGGAGACCGGCCGCCGCCCGGTTTTTTCTTTAATGGCGCGCGGTCCATGAAAACCTGGCGATATGAACGCGACCTCTTCAAACCGGCCTTTCGCCTATGCCGGCCTCGCAGCAACCCTCATTGGAATGGCAGTCTCCGGGCTTCTTGTCTGCAAGCATGTGTTTCCAGATTTCTGCCACGGCTCCTACGGCTGCACAATCGGCGGCGTGGACGGCTGTTCGGAACTCGGCGCAAGCCGCTACTCGAAGCTGTTTGGTTTTCTGCCGATTGCGATTCCGGGATTCTTTTACTACGCAACTTCTTTCGGATTGATTGGTCTAATTGTCCGCGAAGCAAACAAGGACAGGTCGGCCGCGCTTGCGTCCATGCTTCTGTCTCTGGCTGTATTCGGCGCGGTGTTTGATGTCGTACTCGGCTATATCAATTTCACAAAGCTTGTGGTTCCCTGCAAGCTCTGCATCTACACATACTTCTGCACGGCAGGTCTTCTCGTCAGTGCAATCGGAGTTTTTCTCATGAGTAAAAAACAAAATCCAAAAGAACTCTCTTTCGGAGAGGGCGCGAAGCTTTCGCTGCCGGCTGCCGGCTTCGGAGCCGCGGCGACCGTCGTTCTGTTCGTCTTCCTGTTCGGCGCGTCGCGCATTTTCGGAAAGCCCGCCGCTTCCGGAGATCTCCTTCCAGCAGAACAGGTCACTGACTACCTGCGGGAATTCCGCGCGCTCAACAAGGTCGATGTTTCCACAGCGGGACTGGAAGGCTTTGAAGGCGAGCCGGGAGCCTACATTGTCGTTCAGAAGTTCGCCGATTTCCTCTGCCCGCACTGCTATCATGCGAGCAAAGAACTGCAGAAGGCAATGGACCGCTGGCCGGGCCGCATCCGCATTTACTACAGACATTTCCCTCTCGATGGAAACTGCAATCCAGTCGTGCGCCGCCGCGATCCGAACTACGGCGTAATGCGGTGCAACGGCGCGAAAGCCGCTCTCTGCGGACCGGAGCAGCGCATCTTCTCAAAACTGTATCACGGCATTTTCGAACTGCAGAATGATCCGGAAGGAATCTCCATGGCGAATCTGCAGCAGGTGACCGAGAAGAGCGGAGGCAACTGGCAGCGCATGCAGGCATGCATGGCATCGCCGAAAACAGAAGCCGCTCTGCAGCGCGACATCAAAGATGCGGACACGATCAAACTGAATTCCACTCCTACGATCATCGTGCAGGACCGACTGCTTCCGCCCGGAACGCCGGATGAAAAGTATTTCCTGAACCTGATGGACGCGCTCGTCTACGAAAAGGAAGGAGCGAAAGGTTACGAGTCTTACGGTCAGGGAAAATGAGTCAGGCCGGTTACACAGCGCCGGCGCTCGACGGGAAGGGGCAGAAGCATGCCATTCTCGTCACGCGCTGGAACTCGGACATCACGGAGTCGATGAAGTCCGCAGCTGTGGCCGCGCTGCGCGAGGCCGGCGTGGCCGAGTCTGATATCGAAATCTTCTACGTGCCGGGCGCCTTCGAGCTCGGTTCGACCGCGAAGGCCGTTGCGCTCACGCAACGTTATTCGGCCGTGATCTGCCTGGGATGCGTCATCCAGGGGGATACCGACCATCACCTGTATGTTTCCGGCGAAGCCGCGCGTTTGATCTCCCAGGCCGCCTACGATACCGGGATTCCTGTCATATTCGGGGTGCTGACCACTCATACCCACAAACAGGCTCTTGAGCGTGCAGGCACAACGGGCAACAAAGGGGCCGAGGCCGCTCAGGCCGCCGTGGAAATGGCGGCGCTCCTCCGGAGGCTGCGGCAATGAAAAGCCGCCACAAGAACTCCCATGCGCGGGAGGTCGCTCTGCAGGGCCTCTACCAGTCCGAAATTGGGAATACGCCTGTTTCTGAGATTCTGCTCTTCAAATGGCTGAATGAACCCCTTGATATAGAAGAAAAGGCCCTGGCAACCGAGCTGATCAACGGGGTTCTGGACCATTCCCCGGCCCTTGAGCAGGTAATGGCAGCCTTCTCGTCCGTGGATTTCACGCAGATTTCCTCAATCGTCCGATGTATAATAAAAATGGGCATTTATGAGATGCGCGTCACGGGCCGGGATCCGGCCATCGTGGTGGACGACTTGCTGAATCTTGCGCGTAGATACGACGGCGAACAGGCCGTGCCGTTTGTGAACGGAGTTCTGGACCGATACCGCAAAGAAATGCAGGAGGCCGCCGTGAAGCGCATGACTCAGGAAGAATCATGACGCGCTTTACACTCGACGAACCTCAATCCTCACCCTCGGGCGATGACCCGCTGAAGGCCCGGCGGCGTTTTCGAATCTATGTAATCTCAGGCGTACTC
>CAZUJO010000151.1:6971-8555 GCA_964619995.1 uncultured Leptospiraceae bacterium | reverse complement strand
GCCGCAGTGTGTACACGTATTCGTAACGCACCCGGAACCCGTCTGTGTCCCGGTCCGCCTGGACCGTTACGCGGGCATTGCCGTTCTCAAGAATTTCGCCGCTGCGGTCCCGGTCGCGGTCGGTTCTCAGTATCTGGAACTTTTTGAGATCGTCCCCTTCGCGCCGTGTCAGATACGTCGAAAAGTCTCGAAGAACCTGCGGCCGATCCAGATCGCCTGCCTGCGCATAGCGCAGCGCAAACCGGTCATAGGATGCGACAAAGCGCTGCAGATCCACGTGTTTCAAATAGGCCTGCCAGTTGTGCTTCAACTCCGCAGACAGAAATAGATAAATCGTTTCCTCGGGAGAAAGGCCGGCCTCGGAGCTGACGGCTTGATCCTGCGGCCTTGCCTCAGGAGCCGCGGACCTGCGATTCACCCGCAGACGCGACCAGTTGCGCGACCTGACGGCGAAATCAGATTCCTGATCGGGCACAAAGTAGCCGCAGATCCGGTATTCCTCGCCCGGTTCAAAGGCGTATAACTGCGATAGGTCAATGCTCTTCTCAAACGTTTCACCCGGATGCAGAAGGACTTCCTTCACCCGGTTGCCGCGCAGATCTCTGACAGGCTGCTCGGATTGATCCTCGGGCCGATCGCGCATTGCAACCTCATGGCCGGATTTGTTTTCGACAAGGAACTGGAATGTGCGCCTGACGTCCTCGTGCGGGAAGATGCGGAATACGCGGCTGCCCGTGTTCGTCACACGATACCGAACCATGACCTTCTGGCCCGGCACAACCATGACCCGGTCAAAATCCAGCCGCACGTCCACATAACGGGACACTTCTGCCGTCGAGAGATCGCCGTGGGCGTCCCGGTCCGCCAGCAGCGGAAAGCTTAAAAACAATAGAATCGATAGAAGACGGTTCACGCTATCTTCAGTATCGATCTTCCGGGAAAAAATTTCACGAAAAAACCGGACTTTCCGCCCTTCCACGAAGCGTCGCCGAGGTGGCCGACTCAATGCGCACGGGCACCACGCTTCCGACCGTCAGGCCGTCGGCCGGGAAAACGACCTTCTTGCCCGAATCCGTCCGCCCGCTCAGGTCCGCGGCCGAACGCTTGCTTCGCCCTTCGATCAGCACCTGATGAACGGTTCCAATCTCTTCCTGGTTTTTCTGCCGCGCGATTTCGCCCTGGAGTTCAATGAGGCGGTTCAGCCGTTCGAGTTTCACGTCTTCCGGGACATCATCGGGGAGATTCTTCTTCGCGAAGGTCAACTCGCGCTCTGAGTACCGAAACATATACGCCATGTCGAACCGGCATTCGCGCACAATGCTGAGAGTCTCCTCAAACTCAGCGTCCGTTTCGCCGCAAAAGCCTACGATGATGTCCGTGCTGATGCCTGCCCCTGGAATCTGCGAACGAATCTTTTCGACCAGAGCCAGATACTCGCCGCGCGAATAATCCCGTTTCATCCGGGCAAGGACGGCGCTTGAGCCCGACTGGACGGGAAGATGAATCTGCGAACAGAACCTCTCTTCGCGCGCCATGAGCGCAATGAGATGATCGGGAAAATCATGCGGGTGCGGAGATGTAAAG
>CAZUJO010000151.1:0-6961 GCA_964619995.1 uncultured Leptospiraceae bacterium | reverse complement strand
AGGCGCATAATCGATGTTTCGCGCAGAATCAGCTCAACAAGCGCCGCGAAATCGCTCTCGCCGTATTTGTAAGAGTTCACATTCTGACCGAGCAGCGTGATTTCGCGCACGCCGTTCTCTTCCACAAGACGATTGACTTCCTGCACAATCGACTCCGGCGAGCGGCTGCGTTCTCTGCCTCGCGTGTAGGGCACGACGCAGAAGGAACAGAAATTGTTGCAACCGCGCATTATGGTAACGTAGGCGAGAACTCCGTTCACAACAGTTGGCTGAATGTCTTCGTACGTTTCATCGAGCGAAAGACGCGTCATCATGCGCCCGCCGCCTTCGGATGAAGAAGAAATCAATTCAGGGAGCTTGCGGTAGCTGTCCGGCCCTGCGATGAAATCCAGGGGAAGCCCCTGTGAGAATAGATCTTCGCCGAGGTTCTGCGCCATGCAGCCGAGCACGCCGATGACCAGATCGGGCTTCCGTCTCTTGAGATAGTGGAAAGATTCAAGGCGTCCGTATACCTTCTCGTGCGCCTTCTCGCGGATCGCACAGGTATTGAGCAAAATCAAATCCGCGCGCTCCGGACTGTCCACCGGCGCGTACGAATCCTGCAGGATCTTACGAACCAGGCCGGAATCATACTCATTCATCTGACAGCCGTAGGTTTCGAGGTAGACGGTCTTCTGCACCATCGCGTCCAGAGAACAAAAACCCGGCCCTTTCAGCTATCCTAATTTACACGAACGGCCCGCGGAGTAAAGGGGACATAATGCGCTCGGCCGATCTGGACCTTACGGAAGAAGAGATTCGCTACTACCATTCGCTGCTCAACGAAGAACTGGCGGATTTTGACTGCGGTTCCTTGTGCGCTCCCGACAACGGCGGCACGCCGTACTGCTGCAAAGCGGAGCATGCCGTGCCCCTTCTGTACAAGTCGGAGTTCGAGTTTCTCAAAAAGAAGGGCGACCTCTGGCGCGAGTGGAAACCCCAGACCGCCGAAGACCGTGAAATCGCAAGCACCGCATCGCGCGATCAGGTATTCTGCGAATGCAAGGGAATCGCCCACTGCGTCCGCGATCAAAGATCGATTTCATGCAGAACCTTTCCGCTCGAACCGTACCTCGACCGCCGGAACGTCTTTGTGGGTCTTACCTTCGTCCGCGATTTTACGGAGAAAGACCCGGATACCGGAAAGGTAAAGTGTCCGATGACGCGGAGAAAGAAGGACATACGCCAGCCGTTCGTAGACGCGCACTTCCTGTTCTGGGAAAAGATTCTACTGCGCCGGCGTGATGAATATGAAACCTACGTCGAAACATCGCGGCGCCTGAGGCGCGAGCGAAACAGAACCGGGCGCCAGTTTCATGTTCTGTTCCCCTCGCACTTTGCCGACTCGCGCACTGCAAAGCAGTTCCTCTACTGAGGGATACGTTGGGAATTCAGATCCTGACAGAAAGCCTCGGCTATCTCACAGAGCTCGGCCCGGGCCGGGTCATGAAGCTGGTCGGCCGCATGGGAGTGGACCGACTCCTGTTTGTTTCGCAAAAAGTGGACCGCAACCGCGTTCTTTCCGTGCTCAAACACGCGCACATGGACCGCAGTCTGGATGTGATTACCGTTATGAAGAATGAAGATATTGTCTTCCTGCTCAAGCATGTTTCCGCAGAGGATATCGTTTATCTGCTCCATCACCTTCCTTCGGCGGATCTGATCCGCTGGATGGAACTCGTGTCTGTGGAGCAGACTGCGCTCGTGATTAGCGGACTCGGAGCGAAGGATGCTGTGCACCTTCTGCACGGAGCGGGTGTGGAAACATCCGCTTCTATCCTCGAAATGCTCGGTCCCTCAAAATTGCTCGATCTTGTGAGAGCCATCGGCATCAAAGATACACTGGAACTGACCCGGTCCCTGCCGCGCGAAACCCTGGAGGCATGGATTCGCAAGAACGGCATCGAAGATGCAATGGTCCTGGTTCCCGGACTGGGCGCCGCGAATGCCGCAGCGCTTCTCAAAAATCTTGGACCAAAAAAGGCTGCGGCAGTACTTGAGGATCTTACGGCTCAGGAAATCATTCTGCTCATGCGCGAAATCAAGAAGATGAAATTCCCGCGCCTCAGCAAAAAGAAACTCTCCGAGCTCGAACGGAAGCCGCAAAAGGCATTAAAGAAGCATGAGAAGAAAACGCGCGCTCAGGGCTGATCCATCACGGATGATGCCCGTGGATCTGTTCAAGGATCTTTGAGGCGATCTCGATGGTGCGAATATCCGACTGTCCGGTAACGATCGGCGTCGTCTGACCGCGCACACATTTTACAAAATGCATGTGTTCCTGACGGAGCGGATTGTCTTTGTGAACAAAGATCTTTTCCACGAAGGATTCCTGTCTGTACTTCAACTCTTCGCGCGTCATCAAATACGCGCTCGTCGCCTGACGGTGAATGTCGATGTCCTGAGTTGAAAAATCAAGAACGATGTAGGCGCTTTCCTGCGTAATGGTCAGGGTGCGGATTTTGCTCTGGGTCAGACGGCTGGCAGTGATGGTGGCAACGCAGCCGCCTTCAAACTGAAGCACAGCAGTTGCCACATCCTCGTGTTTGCCGGTGCGCGCAACGCCGCGCGCTTCTACAGAGGTCACCTCTTCGCCCACCAGGTTCATGATGATGTCCAGGTCGTGAATCAAGAGATCCATCACAACGCCGACGTCCTGAATCCTTCCGCTGTTCGGCGCAAGGCGGCGGGATTCAATGAGAAGCGGCTTGTCCACTACCCTTCGCAGTTCAAGGACCGCGCCGTTGAATCGCTCTACGTGTCCTACTTGAAGAATGAGTCCTTTGCTCTCTGCAAGCTCCACCAGTTCGCGCGCATGCTGAACATCCGTCGTCATGGGCTTTTCAACGAGCACGTGCCTGCCCTGCTCAAGCGCCTTGCGAGCCACTTCATAGTGGAGCGCCGTGGGAACGGCAATGACGACCGCGTCTGACGCGCCGATGAGAGCGTCCACGCTGTCAAACGCCGCAACGCCAAACCGCTCAGAAATTTCGGTCCGTCTCGCTGCGCTCGCATCGAAGATACCGGCGATCTCGTAATCCGTGGGAAGGCCAAGCGCCACATTCACATGATACTGACCCATGTGGCCGGTTCCAATCAGACCGAGTTTAATTTTTCCTTCCATGACGCCGCCTTGAGCCTTTCGCGCTGCAATGGTCCAGTTTTTCGAGACCCGCCTGAGAATCCAGAATTATCGAAAACTGGATTTCAATCTGGAAAAGACCGATTCGCCGTAACTCGCTTCTGTCAATTCCTTGTTCAGCTCCTGTGCGAGCTCACGAGCCTTCTTGCTCATGTTCTTTGGAATTTTGACCTGGATAACAACGTGCTGATCGCCTTTGCCGTAACCGCCCATGTAGGGCATACCGCGCTCTTTCAGGCGGAAGATCTGTCCGCTCTCCGTGCCCGGAGGAATCTTCATTTTCACGGTCTTGCCGTCTATCGTAGGCACGTCGATTTCACCGCCCAGCATGGCCAGAGTCACCGGCAGCGGCGCCTCAAGAATCAAATCATTGCCTTCTCTTTCGAATACCGGATGACGTTTTATGTGGGTGACCACATAAAGATCGCCGCGGCCCGCTCCATGCGGACCGGCTTCGCCTTCGCCGGAAATTTTCAAGCGGCTTCCTGACTCGACCCCGGCTGGAATCTTGATATTGAGAGTGCGCTTCTTTTCTACAAGACCGCTTCCCTGGCAGCTGCCGCAGGGACTTGCAATGACTCTGCCCTGGCCCTGACATTGCGGACACGTTGTAGTGACGGAGAAGAATCCCTGCGTGCGGCGCACCTGACCGGCTCCCTGACAGAGAGGACAGATGCTCGCCTGAGTTCCTTTCTTTGCGCCGCTGCCTCCGCAATCGTCGCAGGCTTCCTGGCGCGGGATTTCGATTTTGATTTCTTTGCCGGACGCTGCTTCTTCGAGACTGATCTCCACATTGTAACGAAGATCAGAGCCCCGGCGGGCGCGGCCCCGTCCGCCCTGGAACCCGGCGCCGCCTCCAAAGAACTCGGAGAAAATGTCTCCGATATCTCCAAAGATGTCAGAGAAATCCGTGTAGGCCTTGTAGCCGAATCCAGGACCGCCCTGACCGACGCCCGCCTTTCCGTACTGATCATAGGCGGCGCGCTTCTGATCGTCAGAGAGAACCTCGTAAGCCTCGGTCGCTTCTTTGAACTTCTCTTCCGCGCCCTTATCGCCTTTGTTTTTGTCCGGGTGAAACTGGATCGCGAGCTTTCTGTAGGCCTTCTTGATCTCTTCTTTCGTAGCGCTCTTTGCTACGCCCAGAACCTCATAATAGTCGCGATCCGCCATGTTTCCTCCGAATTACTTCTTGTCTTCGTCTACTACCGTGTAGTCGGCATCGACGACCTTCTCTCCGCCCGGCCCCGGTCCTGCGCTCTGCGCGCCCGGTCCCGCTTCCGGTCCGCCTGCAGGGGCGCCCTGCTGGGAAGCTGCGTAGATTTTCTGGCCAAGCTCCATAGAAGCTTTAGAAATCTCATCTTTCGCCTGGAAGATGCGTTCTGGATCGCCCGACTCCAGCGCTTCGCGTGTGCGCTTGATCAGGTCTTCCGCCTGCTCTTTGTCGGCAGGAGCAACCTTGTCTCCGGCGTCCTGAAGCGCGCGCTCAAGGGCATACGCCAGAGAGTCGGCTTCGTTTTTCGCTTCGATGACTTTCTTCGCTTCTTTGTCGCGCGCCTCGTTTTCCTGGGCTTCGCGCACCATTTTCTTGATCTCTTCTTCTGTCAGGCCGCTTGCAGTTTCCACGCGGATCTTCTGCTCTTTGCCGGTGCCGAGATCCTTCGCCGACACATGCACGATGCCGTTTGCATCGATATCAAAGGTCACTTCAATCTGCGGCACGCCGCGCGGAGCCGGCGGAATTCCGAGCAGGTCGAACCGCGCAAGCGTTCTGTTATCCTTCGCCATCTCACGCTCGCCCTGAAGGACGTGTACGGAAACAGCCGTTTGATTGTCCGCTGCGGTCGAGAAGATCTGCGATTTCCGTGTGGGAATCGTTGTGTTTCTCTCGATGAGACGTGTGAACACTCCGCCCAGGGTTTCAATCCCCAGAGAAAGAGGAGTCACATCGAGGAGCAGCACATCCGTTACTTCGCCGGCAAGAACACCGCCCTGGATGGCCGCGCCCACTGCCACTACTTCGTCCGGATTCACGGAACGATTGGGTTCCTTTCCGAACAGCTGCTTTACGAGTTCCTGAACCGCCGGGATGCGGGTCGATCCGCCCACGAGGATCACCTCATCGATCTCTTTGGCAGAAATGCCCGCGTCTCTCATTGCGTTTTCGCATGGAATCCGGGTTCTTTCCACAAGAGTCTTCGTAAGCTGATCAAACTTCGCGCGGCTGAGCGTCATGTTCAGATGACGCGGACCGCTTGCGTCTGCCGTGATGAACGGAATGTTGATCTGCGATTGCAGCGTTCCCGAAAGCTCGATTTTGGCTTTTTCCGCCGCTTCTTTCAGGCGCTGAAGGGCCATTCTGTCTTTCGAGATGTCGATTCCGCTTTCTTTTTTGAATTCGTCCATCATCCACTGCATGATGCTCTGGTCGAAGTCGTCGCCGCCCAGGTGCGTGTCGCCGTTCGTGGACTTCACCTCGAAAACACCGTCTCCGAGTTCGAGAATGGAAACGTCGAACGTGCCGCCGCCGAGGTCATACACGGCGATCTTCATGTTCTTGTTCTTCTTATCGAGGCCGTAGGCCAGCGCTGCTGCGGTTGGTTCGTTGATGATCCTTTCTACTTCAAGACCGGCAATGCGGCCGGCGTCTTTTGTGGCCTGACGCTGCTCGTCGTTGAAGTAGGCGGGAACCGTGATGACAGCCTTGGTAACGGGATGACCCAGATACTCTTCTGCAGTCTTCTTCATCTTCTGAAGAATGATTGCGGAAACTTCCTGAGCTGTGAATGATCCCTGGTCCGTTTCTACCTTGATTCCATCTGTGCCCGAACGAATCACTTTGTACGGGACAATCTTCATTTCGTCTTGAACTTCAGAGAAGCGTCTTCCCATGAAGCGCTTGATGGACCTCACGGTGTTCGTCGGGTTTGTGATGGCCTGGTTTTTCGCAACCTGTCCCACAAGCCTCGACTCTTTGTCCGCAAAACCCACAATGGATGGAGTCGTGCGCGCTCCTTCCGCATTCTGGATCACAACCGGCTCACCGCCTTCCATGATGGCGACGCATGAGTTCGTAGTGCCCAGGTCGATACCGATAATTTTGTCTTTAGCCATATTCTTCTCTCCTTTTCATAATTGCGCTGTTACTCGCAATAATTTAACAAATATTACAATCCTTTCAACTGTTTTCGACAGATTCAGCCTGTTTCTTCCCCGGCTTCACCACACGAACTCTCGCGGGGCGGAGCAGCTCTTCATTTCCGTCAATCGTGAGCGAATAACCTTCTTCGTACACCTCAACAACCTTCGGCGCATCGACGCTTTCGCTCTCGTCCATCGCGACCGCTTCCATCCGCATGGGATCGAATGGTTGATCGACGGGGCGGAACGGCTGAATGTTTTCTTTCGAAAGCACTTTCAGAAATTCGCCGCGAATCATTTCGACGCCCATTACAAAATTCTTAACGGCCGGATCTTCTGATTTCGCGTTCAGCACCTGACCGAGATTGTCGAGCACGGGCAGAAGTCCCGTAACGAACTGCTTTACCGCGTGAGCGCGCGCCCGGCTCATTTCGTTGATCATGCGCTTCTTGTAATTCTGGAACTCGGCACGTTCGCGGTTCCAGGAATCGCGCATATCCTGCGCTTCCGCTTTCGCGCGAGCGAGTTCCTGCGCAGCGGAATCTTCAGCGGGCGCGGAGGCTTTTTCTTTCTGTTCGGCCGGATCCGGAGATCCAGCTGCAACATCGACGCCTTCGAGTACCTGTTCGTTCTTTACTTCTT
>CAZUJO010000150.1:0-8558 GCA_964619995.1 uncultured Leptospiraceae bacterium | reverse complement strand
AAAGTGCATTTCATTGGTCACTCGCAGGGTGGACTCGACACTCGCTACACGATCGCAAACCTCGGACTCGCTTCCAGGACATCCACTTTCACATCGCTGGCCGGTGTGCATGGCGGAAGCCCGATCGCTGACGTTGTGGCAGGGCTGCCTACGTCTATCCAGAATGCACTCGCGACGATCGTAAACGCGTTCGTGCCGCTGGTTTATGGAAAGACCAGCTCCAACGCACTCGCGGCGCTCAGCTCGCTCACGAAATCCGGAGTAACAGCGTTTAACGCCGCAACGCCAAATGCAGCGGGCGTAAAATACTACTCCTACAGCGGCCACATTTACATCCTCGATGTGATCCAGCACCCGCTCATGTCGCTCACCTGGCCGATTTGCACAGTGGTCGGTGGTCTTCAGGGTTATGGAACTGCTTGCGACGGTCTTGTCCCGGTTTCTTCCGCACATTGGGGAACATGGATGGGCGAGCCTTCCGTCGGCTGGTTTATCACTGGAGTGGATCACCTCCAGATTTCAAACACACTGTACTCCGGACAGACATGGTTTGATGTGTCAGGATTCTTCCTGAGCGTTGCCAAGAACGCGAAAGCGCACCAATAATCTTCCAGAGCTGTCAGGAAGGAAAGGGGCGGGCAGATTTGTCCGCCTTTTCTTTTTGGTGGCGCCGCAGAACAAATCAATAAACAGGTCTCTATGGATAAGAAAAGGATTCAGATCATCGCCGGCGTCGCGGCTCTCGTGCTCATCTCAGTGACCGTGTACTTCCTCGCTTTCAGCGGGGGCCAGAAGAATCAGCAGGTTCTGAAAGCGGAGAACTGGGATGCTCCATTCCCCACATCCAAAGAAATGATCGATGAGGTTTTTGCCATGTTCGAAGAGGAGGACATGCCGCCGACGTTTGATGCTTTTTTGAAGGGACTTGAGTCCGGCGAAATCAATTTCGTCTGGAAGATCTGGGAGCTTCGCAGGCAGTGTCCGCCCGACATGGACCGATACCAGTGCAACAGCCGGATCATCGCGTATCTGCAGCGGAAATATCCTGGCTCGGGCGGCGAAAGGCTCGCAGGCCTTCTGAAGCGTTATCTGAATTTTGAAGAAATCATGAGCGCCACGCGGATGGCTGATGACCTTACCATGCGCCAGCGTTACGATATCATGCGCAAGAAACGCGGGGAAGTGTTTCATGCGGACGAAGAAGCTCTCGTTTTCGGCATGGAAGAGGCGAAGATGGATCTTGCGGATCGATCCGCCGCGTTCATCAAAGACACTGCGGGGAAGTCGGGCGAAGAGCGCGTGAAAGCATACGAAGAAATGCGCAAGAAGACGATGGGCCCTTACTACGATGCATTCATCAAAGACGAGCCCTCGTTTGACCGGTATGAAACGGAGCTCGTTCTTCGTGACACGGATTTCGGAAAGGCGACTCCCCAGGAACAGCAGGCCATGACGAATGCGATCCGCGTTCGGTATTTCGGAGAAGCGGGAGCTGCGCGCATGGCTGCCGTTGAAAAGGACCTGGCCGCGGCCGATGAGAATATCAAGAAATACGAAGATGCAGAAGCGAAATTTTTGAAAGACAACGCATCCTTGAGCGCGGCCGATCGTGAAGCCGGTTTGAAGAAGCTTCGCATCCAGTATATGGGTCCGGAAGAAGCAGAAGCTTACACGCGCCGCAGGCAATACGAAGAATCCATGAAGGCGCTCAACATTACGCCTTGAGAGGGCCGCCCCGAGGAAACATCTGAATCTAAGCCGTTACATAGCGGCCGGATATTCCGGCGCCGGAATTCTCTATTACCATGTGACTTCTCAGGGTAGAATCGAGGTTCTGCTCGGTAAGCGCAGCATCAGACCCGATCTCGGCAAGTGGTCGATTCCCGGTGGGAAGCGGGAGAACGGCGAAACGCCGCTGCAGAATGCGATCCGAGAAGCTGTCGAAGAGGGCTTCGCGCCGCCTGTGACAATCCAGCCAGATCACGCCCTGGTGTTTCGCATACCGTTGCTGCATTTCTTCGACTGGTCCACATACTTCGTGAGTCTTGAGCAGAAACCCGATCGGAGGAGCTGGCCAACCCCGAGGTTCCGGGATGAGTTCTCCGAAGTTGACTGGTTCGACACAACGGCGCTGCCGCAAGACACGCATGTGGGCGTGCGCGCGGCTTTGCTCTATGCGCGCATAGCAATTGTGAAGTGAACCCTTCTCTCCCGCCCTGCCTCATCCCGCAATCGTGGAATAAGCATCCCAGAATCTACCGTTAGGCGCTCTCGCATCGTTGGGAAGGGAAAATTCAGGTTTCAGCGCATTCACGTAGTACATGGCGACTTCACCCTTGTTCTTGGCGTTTACATAGCCGCGGAATTCGCATTCAAACAGGTCTTTGATCAGCTCGTAGGTTGGACCGCTGATGTTGATGCGCCCGGGTGTGCCCGAAGATTCCATCCGCGAAGCGGTGTTGACTGTATCGCCCCAAACATCGTATGCAAATTTCTTTTCTCCGATAACTCCCGCAACCAGCGGACCCGAGTGAATGCCCAGACGAAGCTCCCAGTACGGAAGGCCCTGCTGTTCCTTGATGTCTTTCATGAGGTTCATGAAAGCCTGGATTTCCAGCGCAGCAAGAACGCAGTCGAGCGCATGCGTCTTGTTTCTCCTCGGCACTCCGCCGGCGCACATGTAGCTGTCGCCGATTGTCTTCAGTTTCTCGAGGTTGAATCGCTCCGTAATCTTATCAAATTGCACGAAGCATGCGTCGAGATCCTGGATCAGCTCGCGCGGCGAAAGGGTTTCCGCGATCTGCGTAAAGCCTTTGAAATCCGTAAACATAACGCTTACGCTTTCATAGAGGACCGGATCCGTCGCCCCTTTGTCTTTGAGTTCGGATGCGATATCAGCGGGAAGGATGTTCAACAACAGCTTTTCCGATTTCTTCCGTTCAAACTCCGCGCTGTTCCGCGCTGCCTGAACCTCGTTGAACAGAGCAGAACCGCTGATGATCCCCGCCATTTGTTCTCCTAGAATGGAGAAGCGCGTGAGATCCTCCTGAGTCAGATTCATTGGTGTCTCTGAGTTCGAGAAATTCAGAATGCCCACCGGCTCCCCGTTGAGCAGGAGCGGCAGAAATAGATACGATGTGATTTTGCAGACATCGGCGATGAATCGTTCCTCTTCCGTAATCCATTCTAGATTTCCCTCGCTGAAATTGGCAAAAAACGCGGGCTTCTTGACTCGCAGGGTCAATCCGTGGCCGCCTCGCGCGCCTTTCCGTGGAACACTGAAATTCAAGACTCGAGCTCGCTGCTCTTCCGTCAGGAAGTCTGGCAGGGCCGCGGCAACGAGCCGCAGATTTTTGCGCTCTGCATCAACACACAGCAGGCTGTAGTACTGGATTCCGAAATTCTCCTGCACGTAGCTATGGATCTTTTGCGTGATTCTACGGATGTCGAGGTCTTCGTTCAAGCTCTTGATAAGAGAATTGAGCGCTGCCGTATCCGTCTTTTGTTTCTCGGTCTGGCGCAAGAGATGCACGGTATTGATGACACCCGCCACCTGGGCGCAGACAGCCTCGATCCTGTGGATGTCTTTCTTGCTGAGCTTCATGGGAGCGCTCACGTTCGTGAAGATGATCATTCCAATGCTGCGGTCATTGATCACCAGCGGCACATGGAGAAAGGATATTGTCCCGGTTCTCGTGACGAGCTGCCGGTCGAATTCAAATTCGAACCGCCGAATTTGCGGCAAGTACAGGGCCTTGCGCCGGTTCCACACAACGTGAGCAATTCCGCCTTCAGGGCTCAAAGGAATACGGAGGTTCTGTGCATAATTATAGATATCTTCGCTTACTTCTTCGTAGCTGAACGCCCGAAAGCTTTCCAGGTTCTCTCCTTTTTGATCGGGCAGAAAAAGCCAGGAACCCGAGATCGCGAAGTTCGTATGGACGTAATTCGCAATCGCTTCGAAGATCTGCCCGAGATCAGAGTGAGAATTGACGAGGTGTGTGAACCGGCTGAGATCTTCTATTTCGCGCCGGGCTTTCTCCGTTGTTTCGAGAGCCTGGTCCGCGCGCTGCTTTTCTTCCGCAAGCCTGCGGACTGTTTCATCCATCTTCAATGCAAGGGGACGCAAGAAGATAAAGGAAATCATATAAAATGCGAGCGCGAGCGGCGAGGCGACGAGAACGGTATGGGCCACGATCGCGCCCATCGGCGAGCTTCCCTTGAGTCCTGCTGCGTAGAAGAACATGCTGACCGGCACAAACAGAAGGATGAGCGCCGATACGCGGTTTCCGATTGCTGTGGCTTCTCCGATGACCGGGATTACGCCATATCGCACGATTGCGAACGCGAGCATGAACGCCGGGATGAACTGCAATTCGCCCACCGGATAAATCGGAATCCCCATCGTCGCGGGCAGATTCAGAAGAATGAGGACGTCCCCGATCACGAGCGCAAGGACGACAATGCTGCCGAGCCGGCTCTGGGCCGTGCGTCGTCCATGCCACCAGCTGTAGAGAAATGCGCCGGAAGCGAAAAGACCCAGCGCTCCGAATGCGTTCAGGCCCGGCCCTCCTGCTGAAATGCGGCCGAAACTGTGTTCATGAAATCCGGCGAAGAAATAGGGAGTCCAGAGAACAATGCCAAGCAAGGCGGACACAACATCGACAAGCCGAACAGCATGCGGACTTGTTCTTCCAAGCGCAAGGTAGACGAATCGCAAATGCACTCCCGGCGTGAAAAGAAAGCATGTGTAGAAGATCTGCTCGATCCGCCTGGTTGCAATCAAGGACAGGTCGAGCTTGAACGTCGTCATGACGATCATGAATGCGCCCGCGAGCATGAGGGACGCCGCCGCAAGCATGTTGAGCTTCTGGTCCGGGTTGCTTCCTGCGAGAAAGATTGCGAGCGCAAACGCGCAGACCGCAGAGAAAAGGGGCAGGAGAAAAATCGGTTTTTCGTAAATTTGCGCGTGCAGACCCGGAGGCAGAGTCAGCGCGACTATAATGGCAATGCCGGTCAGACCGAATGTGATGAGTCCCGCGAGAATTTTGAAAAGACCGCGCTTTTGAAAAAGGAGATCGTTTATGTTCAGAAAGTCGCCGCGAAAGATTCCGTAGCCCAGGATAGCCATGGGCAGGAATGCGAAAGTGCTCAGGGGATAAATTGGGATTCCCGCAAGACTCGGCAGATTGCTGATCACCAGAATGCAGCAGAGGTGAAGCCCAATGAACAAAAAGCGGTTCTTGCGCACGGCGTCAGGATTGGTTCGCGCAAATGCCACAGTCGCGGGGACACCGGCAACGATGTAGCCCAGCGCAGCCAGCGCGCCCCAGATCTTCAGAGGCAGTTTCGCAATCGGGTAGCTGCCAAATGAATAGTGAAACCATTCGTTCGTGAAGTCATATCCGACCGCGAGTCCTACCACCGCGAAAAGAACTGACGCGCAAACGAACACGCTCATGATCAACAGAGCCCGTGATCGTCGCTCTGTAAGGTGATAGGTGAAGATATAGGCGCCCGGAGAAAGCCATACAACCCCGAAGTAGATGACCCGGTTCAGCGAAAGCAACAGAACACGATCCAGGATGATCGCGCGAAATGCGAGCAGCAGACCCAGCGACCCGAACCCAAAACAGAACAGCGCAAACATGAAGAGCATCACGCGATTCTCGGATCTTCTCAATGCGAGGAGCGCAAGGCCCGCGAGCGAAAGGCCCACCACAAAACTCAAGAGTCCGGGAACGGCCCAGGGAAGCTGATGCCAGAAATACTCGGTTGCCGACGGATTTTCGGGCATGGAGGGCAACGGGATCATCCTCCGTGCGTGGGATTCTATAAAGGCGCGTCAAGCATGACGCGCCGGTTCGTGCAAAAACCCCCTGTTCAGGGGGTCAGCATTCCGGCATCGACGATGATGGCTCGCTTCGGGCGTGCGAAGCAGAGGTCTCAGACTGCGGGAAAAAGATCGACTCATCTGCGGAGTTGCGCGCCTTCTGAAACGCAATCACGGCTTCGGACTGCTCGTCGATGGGGAAATGTTTCCAGAGCTCGCGGTCTTTGAAGTAGGATTGAACGATCTGGCGCTCAAAATCGTCCAGAAAAACCCCCATTCTGTTCAGTGCGTCGAGGGCCGCCCGCGGATCGGGGAACCGCCTCAATTCAGCGATCATGCAGATGGCGCGGCGCGAGCGGAGAGGGGCCAGAGCGCCCGAACCCGGTTTGATTGATTTCCCGCCAAAGATGCGCGCGATATCTTTCAGGGCCCGGAGTTCCTCAAACAGGGTCGTATAACGTTCCAGAAAATCTGAAATTGCCGCGTCATCGGCATATGCGTGAAAGAGGTTTGTGACCGAGACGAATAGATCCGGATTGCGCACAAAAAAATAGCGGAGATCGTACTCTTCGAGCTGCGAAAAGAAGAAAACAAAATAGTCGAGCGCTGATTCTGCCGTCGGAAAATGCGCGAGAAAATCATCGACCCCTCTGGCGTCCAGGTTCGCGAGCAAGTGCATGGCAAGACGGATGTCCGCCTGCACAACAGAGGATTCGAAAATGATCTGGACCGATTTTTCCGCGCGAAGGAAAGGCAGGGCTGTCTGAACAAAATTGTCAGACAGCTGCCCCCGCGCTGAGATCCTTTCCTCGGCAAACAGCACGAGCGATTCCAGCAAAGACGCAGGAAATGCATCGTCGTTGATCAGCGCCTGAATCTCCGGCGCATCGCGCAATACCCACAGGCTGTAAACCAGGAGCAAACGCATCTCGTGGTCGTCATCTGACGGCTCGCCTTCGGCCAGCAGCGCAATATCCGAGGCGCTGATGCGCGACAGAACGCTGCGAACCAGGTTCACGGGAAAGAGTCCGGTCCTGCCCGTAGATCGGAATGCCCAGATAAGGCCCTGTGAGGGGGACCCACGCTGCAGGAGAGACGAAGAAGACGCGGTCTCCACAGTCAGACAATCGTCGTCCGCGAAGCGATCGCATCCTTTTTATCGTCCAATCGCGTGCGCGAAGAGTCATCATTCGCCGCGAAAGCGGGAAAATGGCTCGAAAAGTAGCGTTCGCAGGGCGCGACGTAGCGTTGATGGGCGCACACCTCAAGCGGACGTTTCCTTCGCCGGCGCTCCAGCTTTCCACAATTCACTTTTCCGCGAATCGAGAACCCTGGATCGTATCCGTTATGATGCGTTTGCGGCGTGGAGCAAGTCTCCAGCGTTTGTCCGCCTTTTTTCAGCCCATCGCGAGCCTGCACAGCGGCGAAATCCTGGGTCACGAAGTTCTCGCTCGCCAGCCTGGCGCAGCGGGAGCTCCCCGCCGCATTTCTTATTCGGGAGACAGGATGCTGCAACTGCAGGCTGCGCGACTTTTGTCGGCGAATGATTCGCATGGGCTGGTTTTTTTGAATACTTCTCGTGAATGGCTGTCGAGCGCCCGCCAGGCGCGGCGGGCTGCTGAAAATCTCCGGATTGTATGCGCGGCGAAAGAGATTCTTCCTGGCCGCGTTGTGGTCGAGATCAGCGAACGTTTGTCGCCGCAGAAGAATGCATTGATCCTCGAGTTCGCTCGCGACCTGCGCGCGATGGGTTTTCTCATCGCTCTCGACGATTTCGGCGCCGCCAATTCGGATCTGGACCGACTTGCAATGGTTGAGCCGGATTTTGCAAAAGTGGACCGTAACATGCTCAAGACCGCGACGCACAGCCCTGCTCATCATCGCATTCTGAAATCGTTCTGCCGCATGGCCGCAGACGGCGGCGCGCGCGTGATCGTGGAGGGCATTGAAGACGAAAGGGACCTTTATGCCGCGACCGATGCCGGCGCCGCATTTGGCCAGGGCTATCATCTCGCAGTCCCGGCTTCAAGACCGCTTGCCCGGCAAGGCAGGGAGCGGTTGAAAGTTCAGCTGCTT
Source organism: uncultured Leptospiraceae bacterium (assembly GCA_964619995.1). Taxonomy (GTDB): domain Bacteria; phylum Spirochaetota; class Leptospiria; order Leptospirales; family Leptonemataceae; genus JAEUSB01. The sequence continues at coordinate 649 of CAZUJO010000150.1, read as the reverse complement.
CGCAGCGGCGCCCAGTTTGGATATTTTCAGAGTGACGCGCGCTCTCGCTACGATCATCTTCGCCGGACCGCCTTTGCTGCTCTGGATCGGCTCGCCCATAGTTTAGATAAACTAACTATTGAGAATATAGTCGCAACCGGTCCCTGGACCGATCTCCCGTCTGACCTTTTGGATCGGCTTCGCCAGGTCCGGCTGATCGACAGCCGCGGCTTTGGCCTGTGGACTCACGTTCCTGAAATGTCGTCGTCTCATATGCGTCTGGGCCGCGGCGGTCTTGAGACGGGCGTGCAACTGAGCCGGCCCTGGCTGGATGCCGCCAGCCGCGAACTCAGGGTTTCCGCGTGGCTGCCCCTGCGTATGGGACTTCGCATCTGTCTGGACTTCTCGGTGGATGAGGAATACAGCGTGCTCTGGTTTCGCGATCTTGCGGCCACAGAAGCCTCTTGATGCACCCGCTTTGTGCGTGACCCTGGCGGGTCAGGGCTGGAAAAAGGAAGAGTGGAAGGGGACGAAGTCGCACGGCTGGCGAGAGTCATTCGGCAGAACATTCGGCTGCTTTCCCGGGTTCAAATCCTTCGCAGCGAGTCTACGGATCCTCGCGCCGGGTCGATTTTGCGCATTCTCGAAAAGCTCCATTCGACCCTCGAGG
>CAZUJO010000149.1:0-8609 GCA_964619995.1 uncultured Leptospiraceae bacterium | reverse complement strand
GCCCGCGGAAGCGCCCCCAGCGCGCCGAGAGGGCGGTCAGCTCGTCGAGGATCCATTCGAGTTTGCCTTCGAACTTCTGGTAACGGTTATCGTATACCGTGTTCAGATTCTGCGCGAAGTAGTTGTTGGTGTCTGTCGAAATCGAACTGGTTCCCGTCTGTGAAGCCAGCGCCAGGTTCGTTTGCAGATTGTTCGCATCCGTCACCGGACTGATGAAGCGAATCTTACCGCCCGTAATCGTGTCCATCAGAGACCCGTGGAACACGAGCGTCTTCGGAACCAGATCGAATCTAAACTCAAGCGTGTAGGTGCGCGCGCGATCAAAGCGCTCCGCGCTCCAGTCAGAGCCCGAATACGGAAATCCGCCGGTAGGAGTCGTGTAGGGGTTATCGATTGTGCCCGTCCACTGGCGGTTGCGTTGAAGCGTGTCCATCAGGTCCTGCGTATAGCTGGCGTTCATTCCGAAACGTTCGGCAGGATTCCATTCGGTGTCCACGCTGACCGTTCTCTGCGTTCCGCTTCTCAGCCCGTAGTCAGAATCCGGGTAAAAATCCCGGCTGGCCGCAGCCTTGCCGCCCACGGCAAAACTTTCAACGATCTGCCAGTTCGCATGAACATCTCCCTGCTTGCGGAAACGATTCGCTTCATCAAACTTCCGCATCATCGGGTTCACAACGGGATACGTGGAAGCCGTCTGCGTGTAGAAGTTTGGATTCGCAAGCACAGGAAGAACAAAAGGTTCAAACGGATCATAGTCGCCGGTCCGCTTCGCCTGTTTGTAAGAGACACCGATCAGACTTCCCATGTCGCCGAAGCGCTGGTCCAGACTGGCCTTGTACGTGTCCTCGTGCTGATTCTTAGCTTCGCGCTCTTCGCGCTCCATCCATTCGTTGTTGTAGGTCAACGTAAGATTTGTTTTCGAAAACACCTGGAAATCTGCATCCAGAGTCCCGGTAGATTTCTTATAGCTCGGACGTTCATTCACGGATATGTTCTGGTAGAACCCGGAGTCCATCATCACGAAACCGGGAGTGAGGAACTCCTCAGTCTTATTGGTGTACTCATACACTTTGTAACGAGCGCGCGTCCGCAGAAAGGACAGCGGCCGCGATGTTACAAGGGCGTTGTACATCACCGTATCCGCTCCGGCCTTCGCCGTTGGACGCGGAAGTGAATAGGGACTCGAATAGTCCCACGGCAGAACCCATGCACTTGCGCCGGAACCGACTGTAGTTCCCTGCGCATAGAAAGTATTCGATGTATAGGGAAGAAGCGCGTCGTCCTGACGGGCCCAGCCAAACGCAGCTGTGAGATCCACCTTTGTTTCCGCGGGCAAATCCTTTAGCATGAATGAACCGGTTATGTTCTGATAAAGGTTGTCTGGCGGAAGCGCCATGCGGCCCATCACCGGGCCAGGGGACGTGTACTTACCTTTCGTGTTGGGCGCCGTTCCTGTAGTTGGGACCGTGAGGGTCGGCGAACCACCATTGCTGTCGCCAACGCTGAACGGGTTGTCCCACAACAGTGAGTTGATCTCATTGTTGAAATGGGATGCCTGATACGAAACCATCGTATACACATGCTTAGACGAGTATTCACCGGTGAAGCGCGCATCATCCGTAATGTAGTGAACAGGCACAGGGAACTCCATCGCCTGACCGCCAGGAGTGCCGAATCCGCCGGCGCCTGGCTGCGTGCCGGAGCGCTTCTCGTGATTCCATGTGACATTGAAGCGCACAGGATCGAGCGCCATCACGTCAATCTTCAGACCTCCGCGTTCGCGGCGCGAGGCGACATCGATGGGCTGCATCATCGCAATCAGGTTATCGAGACGATTTGCAACGCTGATGCTGCGGCCAATTGCAGTCGCTGCAGGTTCACAACCATTTGAGTTTGCGCCCGAAGAGGAAGTACAGGTGGTCGAGCCGCCGGTTCCAATCGGGGTCGCATCAATCACTTTCATAGAAGGAGCGATCGACAGATACCCCGTGTCCACGCCGCCGTACGGAGTATGCACATCATACCCGTAGTTGTGGGGGATGGAATCGTAGGTTCCGGTTACACGAAAGTTTCCGTAGTTCTCGCCGGTGACGCGCAGACTCTGATCCTTTGTGCCGATGTTCTCGGCCTTTACGCTGGCTCCGAATCCGTCTTTCTTCGCTTCTGCTTTGAGGGATCCGCTCAGACCCTGAGGGAGATCCCGATATTCCTCGGATTTCGCGGAGCTTCTCTGGAATTTCTTTTCTCCTCCGATCAGCTCAACGCGGCCTTCGCCGCCGTTTGGCCTGCCGATTTTATCGGAAACGGCCGGAGCAGCATCCGAGTCATTCTGCGCGGCTGGTTCTTCCGTCTTCGGAGGATTTTCCGCTGCATCTTCCTCGCTCTGGCTCCACACAGGAACCGCAGACGCAAACAGGAAAACGAGCGACGCAATTTTGATATACTTTTTCATATTCTGCCTCCTCACCTCTGGAAGAACTTACCCGAGGGGTGATTGCTGCCGTGTGTATTCACATGACAGTTGTTACATGACATCCCGATAAACTTGTTATTCAACGAGTTGTAGACCGGGAAATTCACCTGATCCTGGCGCTGCGCATAGAGCGTAGCCGGGTGCTGGGACTGAGAATGGCACTGCTGACAGAGCATTGGTTTGCGCACCGTGAGCAGTTTTTCGTTCGTCGATCCATGAGGCTTGTGGCAGTTCAGGCAGCTTTCCGCAACCGGAGCGTGTTCCCATAGGAACGGTCCGCGCTTCTCTGCGTGACACTTGTAGCACGTCTCATTCACGGAATTGCCAACGAGCATCTTCTCGCCCGTAGAGCCGTGCGCATTGTGACAGTCGGAACATTTTACCTTTCCTTCTTCAATCGGGTGGCGGGAAAGACGGTGAAGGTCGCCGCGCATTTCCTTGTGGCAGCTCAAACAGAGGTCCGTCTGATTCGCTTTCGCCAGATTCTTCTCATGGCCGCCGTGCACCTGATGGCAGTTCGTGCAGCCTACCTGACGCAGATCGTGCGTGCTGGAATGCCATTTCGCAACGGCGCCGTAGGTATGACATTGCAGACAGACCTGATTTTGCGCGCCGTTCGGAAGATTGCCCTTCACACCGAAGGTATGAACAGAAATGGTTCCTTTCTCGTCCTGGTCGGAAGCGTGTTTCAGCCCGGGACCATGACAGGTTTCGCAGCCCATCTTGCCTGCAGGCGTCCTGGGATCTTCAGCAATCCCATGAGCCGTCTTCTGCAGCACTCGAGCTTCGTCGCTGTGACACTCGATGCATTTATTTGAACCGGCCATGCCTGCCGTGGGGTGATCGGCCGGCATCAGCTGCTGGGCCGGGACGATGGGAACGTCCATGGGTTTTTCCGGCTGAGGTACTTCCTGGCTTCGCAGATCGTAGTGGAAGAGGAAACCGAGGGCGACAGCTGCGGCCAGTGTGATAATCCCAGAGGCCGCGAGGTTTTTCTTTTTCATATGCCCCCCTTTGGGGCAGCTCTGCCGCCCGAAAGAATGCGTTTTGTCTCCAATCGACCCATTGACAACTTTCTGACAATTGATTTGGTTCCGCGAAACGGGGTCGAAATAGATGATAATTCTCATACATCGCACATTAAATCAGACATACTGCGCGGCGGTGCTCAAACGCGCGCGATGCCTCCCCAATTGGGGAGTTAGTTCTTGAAAGTCTTCGCAGTCGTTTCACGATCGACGCATGTGGTGGTTTTATGCGCTTCTTTCAGCTCTCTTTGCAGCTCTCACAGCCATCTTCGCGAAGATTGGAATCAAAGATGTAGACAGTGATTTAGCCACGGCTGTTCGCACGGTCGTGATTCTCGTTCTTGCCTGGTCGATTGCGTTTTTCCGGGTGGGACTCGACGGACTGAAAACAATCAACCGTCATACCATGCTGTTTCTTGTGCTCTCCGGACTTGCAACCGGGATGTCGTGGATCTTTTATTTTCGCGCGATGAAGATGGGCAAGGTCTCTCAGGTGGCCCCGATTGACAAACTCAGTCTCGCGCTCGTGATTCTTCTTTCCGCCCTGGTTCTCGGAGAGACCATTACGCTCAAGACAGGACTCGGAGCTGCTCTCATCATCGCAGGCACACTGGTCGTTATTCTCTAATGTATAACCGCGATTACACGATCCGGCTCATCCAGCAGTTCTTTGTGCTTCTGGCCCGTCTTCTCGGCCTGAAAGCAAAGGACGATCCTGCTGTTGTCCTCATAGAAACAGAACAGGGGCTGAGAATGGTGACCGGATTGCCGGCTGATCTGATCCGCCGGTTGACTGCGGATTCAATTGCTTCTATAATGAGCGCTCGTGACGATTCAGACTCTCTGCTCGCGATGACTGCGATTCTTCTCAAGATGGAAGGCGACGCGTTCGGCCGGGCGGGAGACATTGAGACTGCCGCAAATTCAATGCAGAAGGCCATGGATCTGGCCGCGAAGATCAATCGGGATCAACTTGCAGAGGATTTGCGATTGCAGCTCCCGGATCGCGGCGAGTTTGAACGCGCCCTTGCCTCTTTGCGGCGGAGCTGATCAGGGATCGGTCCCAGGTACCTCCGGCGGACGTTTGTGTTCCTTGAGTTTCTCAGCCATATAGCGGCGCTGGGCGTCCGTAAGAGTCACGCTGTCAAATTCCAGCACTCCCGCAGTCCCCAGGAAAAACTTGAGATTGGCTTCGGGCGAATCCCAGTGATACGTTATGCGCTCTGATCCCGCAGAATCGGTGCGCGTCACGCGGCTGTAGCGGCCGTAACCTTTGACCAGGGAATCCAAAACCGCGCGCAGTTCGCTCGCCGACGCCGCGGCCAGCTCCACCCGCATTCGCATGAGCCGCTCTTGAAAGAAGACTAGAAGGATTATTTCGCCGTTTCCGCGCAGTTCTACGCGGCGCTCATCGCGGTCCGAATCATACCCGGTCTGGATTGCGGTGGATGAATCGTTCGCATCTGCCTTCTGGGCCCGCAGAGCCTCGGCGTATGTCATCTTCAGACGAAAGGATCTGAAGTGGTCGGGACCGGCCGCATGCAGACCCGCCGATGCCAGAAAGAGCAAAGCGAAGAACTTGCGCCGCATACGACTGAAGAAAGCAAGGCCCCTGAATCAAGGGTCAACCTTTTTACTTTTGCTTGCGCCTTTCCGGGAAACGATCAAAGCTGGGCCGTGATTGCGCCACCGATTCCGGCCAATGAAGAACAGAGAATTTCCGCCCTCAAGCGGATGAACATACTCGACACCCTCCCTGAAGAGCGGCTCGACCGTTTTGTGCGGCTCGCCTGCAAGCTCTTCGACGTGCCGATCGCGCTCGTTACTCTTGTAGACACGAATCGGCAGTGGTTCAAGGCCCGATGCGGCTTCGACACGCGCGAGACGCCGCGCGAAAATTCCTTCTGTGCCTATGCCATTCTCAACAATGATGTTATGGTCGTCCCGGACGCGCGGGCCGACGAACGCTTCGTCGGCAATCCACTGGTCGACGATGATCCGAACATCCGCTTCTACGCGGGGGCGCCGCTTCGCACAGAGGACGGCTATAATATTGGAACCCTTTGCCTCATCGACCAGAAGGCCAGGGAATTCTCCGAAGCGGATCGCCTCGCACTCGCCGACCTCGCAGGCCTGCTGCAAAGCGAGCTGAACCTTTCTCTCGCAGCGACGACTGACACACTCACACAGCTCACCAATCGGCGGGGCTTCGAGCTCATTGGAGCTCATGCGCTTTCGATCTGCAAACGCACGGGCACACCCGCTGCGCTTTTATTCATCGATCTCGATGGATTCAAAAGCATCAACGATACGTACGGACATGCGGCGGGCGACACAGCGCTTCGCAGATTCTCTGCGATTCTTTCGGACACATTCCGTCAATCAGACATTGTGGCGAGGATGGGCGGAGACGAGTTCTGCGTGCTCATGACGGGACCGGTCGATGAGACGATCCCTCTCTCGCGCCTGAAATCAAAAGTCGAAACGAGCAACCAGGTGGCTCCGGAACCATGGCGCATTGAGTTCTCGAGCGGAGTTGTTCCGCTGACGGGCGAAATTATCAAAATGGAAGACTGGCTGACTCATGCGGACCGCCTGATGTACAGCCAGAAATCAGAAAAGAAATCGCAGTCCAGGTAATCGCGGGCCGCCGGCCGGCGTTCCGCATAACCTTTGCTATGCGGGACATCTGTCACGACACGTCTTTTTCTATGACCGCATCGGTCGAAGGAACGCTCTGGCAGGCCAGAATCATCCCGCTGTCAATATCGGCGTCACTGAGAACGTAGGCGGAATCCGACAACTCTTTGACTTTTCCTTTCACGAGTCTGCTCTTGCACGTGGTGCAGCTTCCAACGCGGCAGTTGTGAGGGAAGTCGATTCCCTGGTCGAGCGCTGCCTGGAGAATCGTTTCGCCCGGAGGCACGGCAACCCGCAGTCCCGCGGGCTGAATCTCCACGACATGCGCCGTCTTCTTTGAAAAACCAATCATGTCAGACTCCGACGCTCATGAGAGTCTGCGCAATGCGGCGCTCCTCCTTCGTAGCGAACCTTGCATCCCAGTCTTCGAGCCGCGGCTTCATCACGCGCATCCACAGCGGAGGAACGAGAGCGATGAAGATGGTCGTGAGATATCCATACGGCATTTCCGGCGCGTCGGGATAGGGTTTCAGATTCCAGAAAGGAAGATCGCCCTTCTCATGATGGGCCGAGTGCCTGGTCAGAGAATACAAAACGACAGAGCTCATCCACTTGTTTGTATTCCATGAGTGGCGCGGAAGCACTGGCTGTCCTTCCGCCCGGACGAGACCGTAATGTTCCATATAGTTTACAATCTCAAGAACCGCTTTGGCCCAGGCAGCCTGCAGCACAAACAGAAGCGCGCCGCCAACGCCGCCCGCAGCAAAACTTCCACCGATCAGGATCAGGCTCATCGCGTAGCCTCGGAGCATTCTATTCTGTGGAGACAGGACAGCCGTCTTGCGCTTGCGAAGACGATTTGCCTCGAGCTGCCAGGCGCTCCGATGTCCTCCGATGGTAGAACGAAGTATGAAGCGGTATACATTTTCGCCGCGAAGCGCGGTTGCCGGATCGCGCGCCGTGCCCACGTAGAGGTGATGTCCGTACACATGTTCGATGGAGAAATCCGTCATGCAGCCCATGGCGAGAAGCCATCTGCCTGCAGTCATCGCAACCGGATCGGTTGTGCGATGCGTGAGCTCATGCGCGACGTTGACGCCATAACCGGCGACCGCAAAGCCGCATCCAAATACTGCTCCGACATAATGAAACCATGGCGTCGCGCTTCGTGCGGCGAACAGATCTCTCCCCGTAAAGGAAGAGAACCAGGCGCCAAATCCGAGAAAGTCCCGGTTTCCTTCTCCGCCCATCCAGGCCAGCGCAAACAACATCACGAGCAGAACGGGAAGCGTGAGATAGAGATTTGCATTCAGCGCCCATTTCCAACCATACGACGGCTGCGACAGATCATCCTTTGAGAGCGCGTCTCCGCCTACGAGGCAGAAGACGATCGCCGCAAGTCCGAGCCACATCCATGCGCCGCCGAGCAGAATCCCGGCCGTCACACAGGTCATTAGAATCGGCGTAAGCCCGTATCTGAGATACTTAAACATACTTTCCCCCTTTCGCTTGTTGAATCAATTCTGGTTCGCGCAGGGCCGCCATTTCTTTGACGAGGAGCGTCTGCGCCTCGAGCCGTATTTCCGGATCGAGGATTTTGTGCACAATCATACCAAGAATCACGCTCAGCACGAGCCCCGCGCTGTCCTCTCCGGACAGACGAAGGTGCTCGCGAATCGAATTCCGATAGTAGGCCACGGTCTGCCCGAGCACAGGCGATCCGGATGGCGCATAACGGTAGTAATCGAGGACAATAAAGATCAGGTTCTGAAACCGGGCCTCGTGAGCCGTTACGAACTCAAGCAGCGCGGCCAGACGCTGCTCTGTGGTTTCGTTTTCTTTCAAGCGCTCGACGGCTTCGAGCACATCCCGCAGACTCTGATGCTCCAGCATCCGCTGGAAGATCATTTCCTTGGATTCGAAGTAGTGGTACAGGGTTCCCGTTGATATGGAAAGCTCGCTTGCGATTTCCCGCATCGTTACGGCCGCATACCCTCGCCTCGCAAACAGGGCGAAACTCTTCTCAAGCAGCTCGGCGCGAAAGGCCGCATGGTCTACGATTCTGGGCATTTTCCGATCCGTTTTTATATCGAACGTTTGTTATAAAACAGGAGAGGGCCGATCTCGTCAACCTAAAAAAATCCGACGGTTGACAGTCAGAAAGAGCGGTCGTAAGACGATCCCCCATGATCAAGAATCTAGTCCGCAGCAATCTGTACAGCCGAGCCCTCGATGGGATCACAGTGATTTCGGTCGCCTGCGTTTTTGCGGAGAAGTTCGTGGATTTCTCAGCCGGCGACTATGAGCGGCTGATGGCTCTGGACCTGGGATTCAGCGGCGTCTTTGCCATTGACTTTTTGCTGAATCTGGCAGCCGGCGGCCGGGACTATTTTCTGCGCAGATCGGGCTGGATCGATTTTCTCGCCGCGCTTCCGGTCCTGACCCCTGCGATCCGCGGCCTGCGTGTG
>CAZUJO010000148.1:0-8634 GCA_964619995.1 uncultured Leptospiraceae bacterium | reverse complement strand
GATGAAGCGGCCATCATGGCATCACCACAATTTTCATGTTAGGCGGGGCCATGCTCTCACCCGAGTCGACAGTTCCGGGGATCGTGGTCTTTACAAATCGAGTACTTGGGATTGGACTTATGGCCGTAGTGGTCCTCATGATATACTCCGCCGCCCTGTTGAATACGGACATCAACGCAGAGCGGGAAAAGGCCGAGAAAGCCAGCGCAGCGAAATCGAGGTTCCTGGGGTATATCAGTCACGATCTGCGTACACCACTGAACGCAATCATTGCGCGGATGGATGTAATAAGAGCCGGCGTGAGCGAGGGTCGAGTCCTGCGAGATCTCGAATATGTAGAAGGGCATGCCGGGCTCCTGAACGCCTTTATTCATGAGCTTCTTGACTATGCACGCAACGAAACGCAGCGGAACGAAATCCAGCCTGTTCCAATTCTGGAGACCATCAAGGAGGTCACTGCCCTGTTTCAACCGCTGGTTCCGGAAGGAGTAACCCTCGAGACAGCGATCGATCCTAATCTTGAATTTCCGACCGATCCGCGCGTTCTACAGCACATTCTCCTTAACCTCATCTCCAACGCTCTGAAATTCACAAAATTTGGTTCGGTCACGGTCTATGCGGGGAGCAGACCGTCCGGTCTGCATATCTCGGTGGAAGACACCGGTACGGGCGTATCCGAGTCTTTGCTCCGCCAGATGTTCGAGCCTGGAATCACTACGGACGGCGATGGGCTGGGCCTCGGGCTTGCGCTCACGCGACACTTCGTCGCCTCTCTCGGAGGAACGATCAGTGCGACCTCCGAGGGCCCGGAAAGCGGTCTAACAGTTGACATACACTTGCCGCGCATTCACGGAGCGTTTGCATCTGTCACTGTTACCGAGCGAACAGGAATGGCCAGGGCCCCCGCAAACCCATAGGTTGTTGCGCGGAGCGATGATTGAGTGATCATGGCGCAGCAATGCGCACGTTGCTCACGATCATCCTCTGCTTCTCAAGCGCACCCATCCTCGCGCAAGCCGAAATCGACATCGGTGACAGCATGGGTCTTGTTCGTCTTGCGGCAGCCTCAGAAGTTCGCTTTGCCCCAAAGGATGAACTGATCTCGGCTATCGCTGAACGGCGAGACTGGAAGCTATCCGGCGGCGAATTTCGTTTTGGACTGCAGAAAAATCCCCTCTGGGTTCACTTTCGTCTGCGAAATCCTTCGCGGGATCCTGCTACGGCTTTTGTAAGCATTCCGGCCCCCTGGCTAGAGAACCTTGAGCTTTTTCGGCGCGACGCCGGTGTCTGGACGAAACAGCAGACGGGCTACCATATTCCTTACGACCGCTGGGACGTGCGGAGTTATTATCCGGCCTTTCATATTCTGCTTGATCCATTAGAGAATGTAGATTTCTACCTGCGCGTCGAATCGGCTCAAGTCCTGAGTTTTCCGGCTTTTGTTTTGAGCCGATCCGAATTCCGCGAACGCGATCGAGGACGCACTGCGGTCGATGGAGTCGCAGCGGGTATTTTTCTAACTCTGCTCGCGGTGTCCGGCCTTTTGCTTCTCATAGACCGTGAAAAAACTCACGCCCTTTATCCGGCGTATCTGGCCTTCCTCGCCTCAGGGATCGGCGCGACGCTCGGGAGCGGAGTGGAGCTGTTTGCATCTCTGGGTCCGGAATTCCTCTCGCGCGTTGGCGTTGGAGCGCTGTTGACCGCCCGAGGCGTCCTTCTATTCCTAATGGCATTCCTTTTTCGCTGGAACGGAATCACACTCTCGGTAGCAATCTGGATCGGCAGCACCGAGATGGCCATTGCAGCACTTCTGGCCGCCGCCGGCTGGACGGTAAACCCCCAGATTTACGCGGCCGCTGCATTGGTCTCCACGCTGGTGGAACTCGCGTTACTCGGATCACAAACAACCGGATTTTCCTTGGCCCGACTGATCTGGTTCGTAGAGGCTCTCAGCCGGATTCCAGCCTATTTTTTCCAATTCGGGCTACTTCCTTTCGCTTCAACGACGGTATATTTATGGGTATTTCTCATTCCGCTTGATTTTGTGATTCTCGCAGACCGAATTCGCGTCCTTCGGCGTGAAAATGAAAACCGTTATGCGAAATCTCGAATCGCGGGACTCGACGTTGCATCTGTTGTAGAGAGAATGGAGCAGATTCTCATTCAAGGACAGCTCCTCAAAGATTCTACTTTGCGACTTCCAGATCTGGCCCGGGCGCTTGAGATTCCCCCATATCAGCTGTCCGAGATTCTTAACAACGTAATCCAGAAATCATTTCGGGCATACGTGAACGGCCTTCGCATTCGCGCAGCACAGGATTCTCTCATCGCTGACCCGGAAGCCGACATCGGCACGGTAATGCGGGACAACGGATTTAGATCAAGATCTGTCTTCAACCATGCATTCAAAGCGCAGACTGGAAAAACGCCTCTGGAATTCAAACGATCGCAGGCGAAACGGACAACCTGAATTCTTTCTGAATTATAATTCCAGAAGGAAATTGCCCGCGATTTTCGCGTCGTGGTTTGTATATTTTTTTGCCAGGGAAACAAAAAACAGTGGATCGATCGCCGCGCGACGGGCACGCTTGGAAGATGACGAGGATTCTCGGAATCTCCTGCTACTACCATGATGCTGCTGCCGCCCTCGTAGAAGACGGCAGCATCGTCGCGGCTGCGCAGGAGGAACGCTTCACTCGCAAGAAGCATGATCCGCGATTTCCAAAAAATGCGATCAACTACGTGCTGGCGGAAGGAAAAATCTCAGCTTCCGAAATTGATGTCATAGCTTTCTACGATAAGCCCTTCCTGAAGTTGGAGAGAATCCTTGAGTCAATCCTTGATGCTTCGCCCAGCGGATATCGCCTGTGGCTCGCGGCAATGCCGTCCTGGATTGATCATAAGTTGCTCGTCGCACGCAGCATACGCCGCAACATCCCGGGATTGCGCGAAGACGCCCGAATCATTTTTCCCGAACACCACGAATCGCATGCAGCTGCGGCGTTCTATCCTTCGCCTTTCGAAACGGCAGCCTTTCTTACATTGGACGGTGTCGGCGAATGGACAACAACATCGTGGGGGGTAGCGGCCGGAAATGCGCTGACGATTCGCCAGGAAATCCGTTTCCCTCATTCGCTCGGGATGCTCTACTCTGCCTTCACCTACTACGCCGGATTCAAAGTGAATTCGGGCGAATACAAGCTGATGGGGCTTGCGCCCTACGGTGAACCCCGATACGCGCAGACGATCCGCGACTATCTAATAGATATCAAACACGACGGATCCTTTAGATTGAATATGGACTACTTTGACTACGGGGCCGGCCTCCGCATGACCAACGGCAGGTTCGATGACCTTTTCGGAGGCAAACCCCGGAAACCCGAATCTCCGCTGACTCAGCGGGAAATGGATCTGGCGCGTTCCGTGCAGGTCGTTACGGAAGAATGCATCCTCAAACTCGGTCAACACATCCACGCATCCACTGGCCTCGACTACCTCTGCCTCTCGGGGGGCGTTGCCCTGAATTGTGTGGCCAACGGCAGACTTCTGCGCGAGGGACCATTCAAGGACATCTGGATTCAGCCAGCCGCCGGAGATGCAGGGTCCGCACTCGGTGCAGCCCTCATCGCGTGGCACCGCTTCCTGGGAATGGGACGCGATCCTCGCGTTGCACGCACGATGCAGAAAGGTTCTTACCTCGGGCCGCGCTTCAGTGGAACGCAAATTCGCGAATATCTCGATACGGCTGGCGCAAGTTATACGCGCCTGCCTGATACATTCGCCGCGGCTCGCGCTGCCGCGAAACACATTGCTGCCGGTAAAGTCGTCGGCTGGTTTGTCGGGCGGATGGAATTCGGCCCGCGCGCACTGGGTGCCCGCAGTATTCTTGGCGACCCGCGCAACGAGCAGATGCAGTCCATCATGAACCTGAAGATTAAGTTCCGAGAATCGTTTCGTCCCTTTGCCCCGAGCGTGTTGCGCGAAGATGTATCTGAATACTTCGAACACCGCGGCGATTCGGACTACATGTTGGTCACCGCCCCCGTGAAGGCCTCGATACGAAGGGAAATGACACCAGAAGAGAACGCGCTTTTCGGAATCGATAAGCTCCGCGCAAAGCGTTCTCACCTGCCGGCAATCACACACGTGGACTATTCAGCCCGAATCCAAACAGTATCGTCGGAGAACCATCCTGAGTACTATGAATTGATTTCGGAGTTCAAGCGGCTAACGGGTTGCAGCGTCGTAATCAACACGTCCTTCAATGTCCGGGGCGAGCCGATTGTTCTGTCGCCGGCCGACGCTTACAAATGCTTTCTGCGCACCGGAATGGATGTCCTCGTGCTTGAGAATTTCTTGCTCCTGAAAGAGGAACAAAACTACACCGAGAGCGATGCCTGGAAAAAGGAGTTTGAGCTAGATTGAATCCTGTTAGAGCCTTCTATATAAAGCTAACTCTTGCAGCTGCAGCACTTGCATGGCTTCGCTGGAAAACGGGGCTTGCCGCTCCCCTTGCAAAGCCGTTGCACTGGATTGCTGCCGTCTGCTTAGCACTTTCGATTTTCTATCCAATCGGCAAACCGCTGTACGCTCTCTCGCGCGAATTCCAGCGTATCACAACGCCGGGGATGCGATTTTTTTTCAGCATTGCCCTGGTCGCATCAGGATTTGGCGCCTATCGTTACTGGATGTTGCAGGATATTTCCTTTTTTTCGTGGGTGATCGCGGCCCTGGCTCTGCTGACGGGTCTCTTTCGCACTTATGCAGACACTCTCTTCGGTTTCTGGATGAAGGGCGCGCACAGCATCCAATTTGTCGTTCTGCGATTGCTCCTCTCACTGGCGTATGCGATTGCCGTTGTTCCCGTAGGCTTGATCGCACGCGCCACTGGCAAAAGGTTCCTCCAGACGAGACCGGATCCAAATGCGCGAAGCTACTGGGAAGACCGCCCGGCAAATCTCAACCCGGACGTTCGCAAATATGAACATCATTTCTAGGAGCAAATTTCATGACTCTTCTGACAGAATTCATTGGTTTCTTGAGAGAGCGGAAAAAGTTCTGGCTCGTTCCAATCTTCCTGTTTCTCGTTCTGTTGATCGGTCTCGGCATAGTGGCGGCGAGCGCAGGCGGGCTCTCTCCCTTCATATATGCACTGTTCTAAGCTTATGCGGAGACAATCTATGAATGACCCAACAGGCCAGGCTCGCTTCAAATTCCGGATCAGAAGAGCGCTCTTCTTCTGCACTACTATGCTTCTTGTCGGGAGCGGAATACGCGCCATGGACATGGCTGCGAAATTCTTTCTGGATACATCCACTCAGTACTATGTTCTGCCGCCGGGAAACAAGGCACTTGGCACAAATGCGCTTGGATTGCGCAATCCGGAGATCGGGCCGAAGGACGCCACGCGAATCCTCTTCCTCGGGGACTCCTTCACCCAGGGACTCGGAGTGAAAGAAGAAGAGGGATTTGTTCGCAGGTCAGAGAAGATCCTTCGGCAGCGTTTCAAAGTTGAACATGTGAACGCAGGAATGACTGGATTTTCGCCGGGAAATGAACTTGGACTTTACCGCGCGATCCGCGACCGGGTCCGCCCCGATATTGTCGTCGTTTGCCTCTATCAGAACGATGTCTACGAATCAGGTGAAAGCCTGCTTCTGCGACGCATGAAGCATAACCAGCAAAAGAAACTCGGCATCCGGCTTCTCTATTGGGTAGCTCCGAACACCTCGGATTTTATCTACCGCACGTTGTTGCAGAAAAGGTATCATGATCTCCTTACAAGCCAGGCATTGACGCTCGATCGAACCGAAGCGTTGCTTGCAGCAAGCGACGCCCCGGAACGGAACCCTGCGCCGACCCCGCCTCCCACGGTGAATCCAGCCCTGTTCTTGATTCAAGGCGAAGTTCGGAAATACGCGGAGGAATTGGGCGTCGAAGAAAGTGTGACAAACGCGTGGCTGGCGCGAAACGGAGCTGCACTCGTGGACGGCCGCAATCCGCAGGAAGTGCTTCTCGGTTTGCTCGAGCCTGATTACTTTGCGCAAGTATACGCCCTGGAACCCCATGCCCGACCAAAATTCGAAGCGATGCTCAAGGCGGTGTTCAAGATCAAAGAAGAAGCAGAGGCGAACGGTTCAAAGTTTGCCCTCATCTACATTCCTTCCGACATTCGCTATGATCGGTCAAAATTCGACCTGATGCGCAACTATGGGTATGTTATGGATGAACGCTGGCTTGAAGGCCGCACAGAATTTGGTCTCGAACTCCAGCGACGCACAGTCACCGAAAAGATCCCGTACATGACTTTGCTCGATGCATTCCGAAAGTCAAATGTCGGCCTTACGTTTCCACTGGATCAGCACTTGAATCGCCGGGGCCATGAAGTTGCTGCCGAAGCTGTAGCAGCATTTCTGGAGGAACATTTCGCTTCTGACCTCAAAAAGTAGGACAAACTGTGGCGCTGCCATGAGGCCTGCCGCATGAGAGAGTGGTTTCGATTCGCAGCCCTGCTGGTAGCCCTGATTGCACCGTTGACGGTCGCAGCTTCATGGTTGGTAAACAAAACGTCGCAGAGCTGGTTCGAGCGGGACGTCGCGTTGCGCTCTGAATTGGCAGTGAATAGTGCCCGAACCTCCTTCCTTGTCGCTCTCCTACACCATGACACGGCCGCGCTGAAGAAGCAATTGGCAGAGATTGTTCACGATTCGCGAATAGTCGAGGCCGCGGTGTGTACGCTTGACGGGGTTCGAGTTGCGCAGGCAGGACAGTCTCCTTCTTCCCTCGACTGCGCGACCATTCTTGCCCACGGAAATGCACAACTGAGTGATGCCTGGCATGGCCCCTATCCATCTGCGGAGGGAAAACATTACAGTGCAGTTCCTTTAATGCAAGATGGAAAGCCGGTCTGCGTGATCCTAATTGTGCACGACATGAGCTACGCAGAGCGCCGGGCGGCGGTGTCAAAACATTTCACTTTCATCGCGTTTGCCGTCCTGGCTCTCATGACCTCCGGAATCACACTGTTCACGCTTCGCTATGCGCGCAGGTCCTGGGATGCACAGATGCGGAGACTGTTGCGCGGTCAACGCACCCGATCGGATTTCCAGCCGCTTCGCCAGGATGTACAGGAACTTGCGCGCCAGCTGGCCGCCGAATTCGATAGCAGCGACCATTGGAACGCGGAACGTCTCCGCGCTGTGCTGCACGGCCATCTGCATGGGGAGCGAATCATCGTCATGGCCAATCGCGAGCCGTACATTCACGAGTTGCGTCCCGGCGGAGCCGTCGAAGTGATTCATCCGGCCAGCGGCGTCGTCACCGCACTGGAACCCGTTATGCGCGCTTGTTCCGGGGTATGGATCGCTCATGGCGCAGGGTCCGCCGATCGGCAAACCTCGGACAGCCGCGGAAGACTTGCGGTTCCCCCCGGAGACAACATCTACTCTTTGCGGCGTGTATGGCTCTCAGAAGAGGAGGAGCGCGGTTACTACTATGGTTTCGCAAACGAAGGCCTCTGGCCGCTGTGTCATCTGGCTCACACTCGTCCCATCTTTCGTGCACGAGATTTTCGGCAATACTCCAGGATAAACGCAAGATTCGCGTCTGTGGCCGCTGAGGAGGGCCGGGTGCGCGATCCGATCGTATGGATCCAGGATTATCATTTTGCTCTCGCACCGCAGTTCGTGCGCAAGAGGTTGCCTGCAGCGACCATCCTGATGTTCTGGCACATCCCGTGGCCGAATTCGGAGCGCGTCGGGATATGTCCGTGGCACAAAGAGCTCATTACGGGACTCCTCGGAAGTGACATCCTCGGATTTCATACGCAGCGCCATTGCAATAATTTTCTGGAAGCCATTGATCGGTATGTCGAAGCAAGAATCGACCGAGAAAGGCAGTCTGTTTTCTATCAAGGCCACGAAACGGTCGTGCGTCCCTATCCGATTTCAGTCGAATGGCCCAACACCTGGGCAAGCACGGCGCCTCCCGTCTCCGCGTGCAGGACGCACGTTTTGACTGAATGCAATCTCAAGAGCGACGCGATCGTTGGCCTTGGGGTCGACCGCCTCGATTATACCAAGGGAATCGCGGAACGATTTCTGGCAGTCGAACGCGCTCTGGAGCGTTTCCCTGAACTGCGCGGGCGTTTTACTTTTGTCCAACTGGCCGCGCCGAGCCGAACCGAGATTTCGCATTACAGCGAACTCAACCTCTACATTGAGCAATTGGCGGAAAGGATCAATGCCCGCTTCGCACGGTCGGACTATCGTCCGATTTTGTTCTACCGAATGCACCACGAACCTCCCGCTGTATTTCGATTTTACCGGGGGTGTGATTTCTGTTACATAAGCAGCCTGCATGATGGAATGAACCTTGTGGCCAAAGAGTTCGTCGCGGCCCGCGAAGATGAACTCGGCGTTCTGATACTGAGCAACTTCGCCGGCGCCTCACACGAGCTCAGTTCTGCCTTGATCGTCAATCCTTACGACCTGGAAGAAGCAAGCGATGCTTTCGCGGCCGCTGCGACCATGTCGCGTGAAGAGCAGCAACAGCGAATGCGTTCCATGCGTCAGGTAGTAGCCAAATTCAATGTCTATCGCTGGGCCGGGCGCATGATGATGGATACTGCGCGTC
>CAZUJO010000147.1:0-8648 GCA_964619995.1 uncultured Leptospiraceae bacterium | reverse complement strand
GAGCGGGCCCTTTTGAACTGGCTGTGCATCCGAACGGACGCTTTGCATACGTCAGCCTCGGGACGCTCTCGCAGGTTTCCGTGCACAGCATCTCGGGTGGGATTCTCTCTGCGGCTCTCGCAACATATGGAACAGGTTCGCAGCCAAAGCGTATGGCGATTCATCCTTCCGGTTCGTTTCTTTACGCGCTGAACTACGGCTCGTCCAACATCTCACTCTTTACG
This sequence comes from uncultured Leptospiraceae bacterium, assembly GCA_964619995.1. Taxonomy (GTDB): domain Bacteria; phylum Spirochaetota; class Leptospiria; order Leptospirales; family Leptonemataceae; genus JAEUSB01. Next base: position 8,424 of record CAZUJO010000147.1, on the reverse strand, counting down.
GTGCAATCAAACGGGCTTCTTTCCGGACCGACGACGATCACGACCGGCGCGAACCCGTTTGGTCTCGTCTTTGATCCAGGCGGAAAATACGCGTATGGCGCAAGCGGGCTGTCGACCATCACAGCATATTCTGTGGACCAGTCATCGGGCAATCTGACGCCGATTGGGACTGCTACTTCGGGTCTTGGTCCGAGTTCGCTTACGCTCGCTCTCTTTACATCCTTTTGAGTCAGGGAGCTTTTTTCAGGCCGCAGACCTGATTGTACAGATCTACCTGTTTCTTCTTAACAACGAGCTCACCGGCGTTGATGAGTTCGCGCACGTAGGCCTGAATCTCATTCAACTGATCCTTCAGGCCGAGATAGATGTTTCGGTCTTCGATGGCGATGTGCGATACAAGCCATTCTTTGAGATCTTCCACCAGATGTGCGGCAGCCTTTGCGTCGCCGCTCTGGTTTTCCTGCTGGCGGCGGTGAACCATCTCAATGAAAGAATGGTGCTGCTTTACGTGATTGGCCATGTTCCGAAACCCAAAGCGTTCCATGATCTTTTCCTCTGTGGAAAAGTGTTCCCGCGTGTATTCCACGGCGCCGGCGATCGTCTTGTTGAAGATTTTCTGCCGCTTCGCATTGGCAAGCGTACGGGCCGCTATATCGAGCTCCACAACCATACTGATCAGCCACAGGTGCTGGAGGTCAATGATCGGAATCTGCACCGAAAGATTGTGAGTATTCCAGATCTTGATGACATTGCTCAGGATGCTTTCATTCAGAATTTCGCCGACTTCTGATTTTCCGGAAACCAGGTTATAGAGAGCTGCCTGTCCCCGGTCAATCGTGATCTCTCTGCTGTTCATCAATTTTTGAAAGTATTCGCGCATGTTCGCGTTGGACTTTACGAGAAAGTCTCTGTACTGTCTGTCTTCGCGCTGGATGTGCATCGTAAGCCAGTCCATGAGGAAGTTGACGAGCGAAGAAACCGTAGCACTTCCGCCCAGCCTGACTTCCTGAACGCGCGCGTTCAAAAACTCGATGAAATGCTGGTGCTGGTTCTTGTGACTGCTGTGCTCGGGATATCGAAAACGCTGGGTGAGATCCTCTTCAAGACTGAAATGCTCCGTTGCGAAATCCACGAGCTCAATCAGAAGTTTCTTCAGTCGTTCTTCATCCGGTGTTTTTGCGGGATCCGCTTCCTGCGCAAGTTCCTGAATCAACGCCATCAGCCAGAGATGCTGAAGGTCAATGATTGGCAGATCGAGGCGGATCGATCCTGCTGCCCAGAGGTCCTTGACCCGGTCGCGTGTGACGGCAGTTATTCCGATCGTTTGCAGTATATCATCCATTTGAGTTGCCTGTTCCAATTTCTAAGTCATCAAACCATTGAATAAAACGCTGCACATCTTCGCCCTGATAGATGGCGCCGTGCTGAGGACACAGCATGTCGATTTTGAGTATAGACACACGCTCGCACCACAGCCGTTTTGCTTCAGCCGATCCCATCCATCTTTTGTGAAACCCTTCCGCATGCTTGATGTGCTCATCGAAGTCGCGCACAACCAGAGGGCGGTCCGGCGGAAGAAGCGCTGCGCCGATGTCGCCGGAGAAGAGAATGTGAGCTGCCGGATCGTACAGATTGAAGTTTCCCGAGGAATGCAGATAGTGCGCCGGTACGGCTCGCAGGGACGCGGCGCCCACGGGGATGTCGCAGCCCTGGTCCGGAATCGGCACGAACGTATCCTTTTCGCCGCCGAAATGCGGAATGAACGAAGTCCAGAGCCAGCTGATCCAGCACTGGATTGCCGGGTTGAACTCCAGCCACAAGGCCAGCGAGGAAATGATATCGGGGTCCTGATGGGATGCAAAAACCCGGGTGATCTTTTCCGGGTTCAGCACCGTGCTGATGGCAGAAAATACGGCCGGGAAAACTTCCATCCCGCCCGGATCGAGCAGGATGGCTTCATTGCCGCTGCAGATCAGGTATTCGTTTGTATCTATAATATGATCCTGGCGTTCCGGGTCCCTGGCGATCATCGTCCATGTATGAGATCCATTTCTATAGAGAACATGCGCCTTTTTCATAATCCCTCGGACGTTCTTTCCAGGGATTGAATTCGTACACGAATTTCTTCCATGGACTGATTGAATTGATCTGCTATGGCTCTGAGTTCGCGGACGTACTGTCCGGCCTCCGAAGCCTCCACATTGGCCAGGCTTGCCAGGTTCTGGCCCCGCCGGGCGAGCCGCCGGACCTTTTCCAGCGTCAGCCTGAGCTCCCGGCGGCTGGAATGCACGAGTGAATCGGGCCGGATTCGGCCAATTTTCGCAAGCAAGCTTCGAATCCGGGCTTCGCGCAGCCTTGCCGCGACCGCGCCCACGCTGCGAAACGAGACGCTGCGCAGTTCCGTCATGGTCTCCTGGGTTTCCCGGCTGAAATAATGGAGCTCCGTTGCCACCTGCACAAATCCCCGGCCCATATGGCCCACACGGCGGGCGGCCACAGATGCATTGAGAGCCAGAAGCTTGATTTTTGCTGATTCTTCAAGGATTGCTTTCACATCCTCGTTGATCCGCACATACTGCTGAAGCTGCAGGGAAAGCTCAGATCGCAAGAGTTCTCTCCATTATTACCACATTTTTCGGGCTTGCCAGAAAGGGGGTTAACCTTTCATACAATCGGTATAGACTGAGACACGTTCTCACAGCCGATTGTCTGATTTTTGTCATAACGCCTCATTGACAGCTGTCATTCCAGTTTTGGGTAAAACTATTATAAATTTGAACCATCTTCAGCGGAGCAAGGCATGAAAGAAATACAATACGACAACCAAATCGTTCGATGGTGGGTCATTGGAGCCATTGTCTGGGGTCTGGCTGCTATGCTGGTCGGCGTGATTATCGCCTTCCAGTTAGTATATCCTGATCTCAACATTCTCCCGTGGCTTTCCTGGGGACGATTGAGACCTGTTCACACGAACGGTGCGATCTTCGGTTTCACATTGAGCATGGTGTTTGCGACCTTCTATTACGCAATCCCCAGGCTCCTGAAAACACCGATGTGGTCACCGATGCTTTCTAGAGTCCATTTCTGGCTCTACACTCTCACGATCATCATGGCAGTAGTAACTCTGCTCGCGGGCTATACGCGAAGCAAAGAATACTCTGAGCTTGAATGGCCGATTCCTTACATCATCGCCGGCTGGTGGGTGATCATGGGACTCAACGTGTTTATGACGATTCGGAATCGCGAAGAGCAGCACCTTTACGCTGCTATCTGGTTCTTCATCGCGACGATTGTTACCATTCCGATTCTCTACATTGTAAATAACGTAGCGATTCCGGCAGGCTTCTTCAAATCGTATTCGGTATATTCCGGAAGCACGGACGCAAACATTCAGTGGTGGTATGGACACAACGCCGTGGCGTTCGTTCTGACGACTCCGATTCTCGGCATGATGTACTACTATCTGCCGAAGCATACGCGTCTGCCGATCTTCAGCCACCGGATTTCGATCATTCACTTCTGGTCTCTGATCTTCATCTACATCTGGGCCGGGCCGCACCACCTGCTGTATGCGCCGATTCCTGACTGGGCTCAAACGCTCGGCATGGCATTTTCGATCAGCCTGATTGCGCCTTCCTGGGGCGGTATGCTGAACGCATTCCTTACACTGACGCAGGCGAAAGACAAGATTCGAACCGACGCAACGCTGAAGTTTATTCTCGTCGCGATGACGTTCTACGGTATGTCAACGTTCGAAGGACCGATGATGTCGATTCGCGCAGTGAACACGATTTCGCACAACACTGACTGGACGATCGGTCACGTGCATGGCGGCGCACTCGGATGGGTTGCCGGCATGATGTTTGTTGCGATGTATTATCTTGTGCCGCGTCTCTGGAACACGAAGCTTTACAGCGAGCGTCTCGCTGAAGTTCACTTCTGGATGGCTACGATCGGCGTGCTGGTCTACATGGTGTCCATGTGGGTATCCGGTATCACAGAAGGTCTGATGTGGAGAGCCGTAGATTCATCGGGTGCTCTTCAGTATCCTGACTGGATTGAGATCGTTCGCGTCATGAAGCCGTATAGAATTGCACGTGCCCTTGGCGGTACGCTGTTCCTTTCGGGCTTCCTCCTGATGGTCTACAACCTGGTTCAAACGATCCGCCGCAAAGGCGAAGGATTTGTGCCTGTTGATCTCAGAGAACAGGCTGCGAGCTAATCGAGGAGAATGAACTATGTCAGAAGAACATAAGGATTTAACATTTTATGAGAAACTGTCCAAGAAGATCGAGGACAAGTCTCTCAAATTCATCCTCCTCACAACGCTGGCCGTCTCCATCGGCGGTCTCGTGGAAATTCCCCCCTTCTTTATGATGGGAACCGTGCAGAAGATCGACAGCATCAAGCCTTACAACGCGCTTGAACTCGCCGGTCGCGATGCATACCAGCAAGAAGGCTGCTTCTACTGCCACACGCAGATGATCCGCCCATTCAAATGGGAAACGGACCGCTGGGATAGAAACCGTGACTACGGTCCGGAACCATATTCCAAAGCGGGCGAGTATGTTTATGAGCACCCATTTCTCTGGGGCTCCAAACGTACCGGTCCGGATCTTTCGCACGAAGCGAGTTTGAATAACAACGCAACGTGGCACAAGCGTCACCTGATCAATCCGCGCGAAACCAGCCCGGATTCTGTAATGCCGGCATATCCATGGTTGTTCGACAACCAGCTGGACGCAGAGAGCATCAAGGGACACATGCGCGCGCTTCGTATGGTCGGCGTTCCGTATACGGACGCAGACATCAACGCAGCAGACGAGCTTGTGAAGGGTAAGACTCAGGGCGACGCTCTGATCGCTTACATCCTCAAACTCGGACGTGATACGATCGTAACCAAATAAGGAGCCGATTGTGGATGAATGGATAGGAATCTATAAGGGTTTGAGGCTTCCGCTTCTTGGCGTGGTCCTCATCATCCTTACGGCCTATGTATACTGGCCTTCGCGCAAGAAGAAACTTGAGCAGGCCAGATTCAATATGCTCGACGACGATGTGGATCGCGATCTTTCGCGCAAATATACATCGGACGCGGACAAGCAGTAAAGGAGCAATGTATGTCGTTTAACGAATACAGAGACGATGATGAGATACGGGAGAGCCGCGGCTGGCTCCCAACCTGGTGGATGGTACTTTTCTGGGGTGCCATTGCATTCTCGATTGCGTATGGTGTGTACATGCACGGAGTCGCAGCGTGGAGTCAGGCGAAACAGTACAACGAAGAGATTACAGCCTATGAGCAGGCGCATCCGACGAAAGTCGTTTCGCTGAACGAAGACGGCAGCAATCCGTTCCGCAACGATCCAGAAGCGATCGCACGCGGAAAGAAAACCTTCGAAGCTGTCTGCGCTGTCTGCCACAAAGTCGACATGACGGGCCTGGTTGGTCCGAACTTGAGCGACGCGACCTGGCTGCATGGAAGCACGGATAAAGAACTCTTTGCGGTTGTGATGAACGGTGTTCCACAAGAGAAACTTCTTCAGAATCCGCCCAAGGGTCCAATGCCCGCGCATAAGAACAGCCTCGGCTCCGGCAAGGTGCTTGAGGTTCTGGCCTACATCGCAAGTAAGAATCCAACTCTGAAAGCGAAGTAGATAATAATTGGAGGAAGTAGATGGTAGTAGCACGCCCGGTAGAAGGAAAGCATAGAACGATCAAGAACCGCATCAATGTGGGACTCTTGATTTTGTTCCTGGTGTTGCCGTTTGTCCGCATCGGCGGAGATCCGTTTGTGCTGCTCGACATTCCTGCGCGCAAGTTCCATATCTTCGGACTGGAAATCTGGCCGCATGAATTCTACTTCCTTCATTTGATCCTGATTATGGCCGGGCTGAGCCTGTTCTTTTTTACAGCTCTGCTCGGTCGTATCTGGTGCGGCTATGGCTGCCCACAGACCATCTTCATGGACTTCTACGACTGGGGCGCGAAGCTCCTCGTAGGTTCTGATTATGGCAAACGTCCCCTGAATACTTCGCAGAAGGTGCGCCAGTACCTGGCCTTCGCCGTTCTCGCAGTGTTCTTCTCTTTCATCTTTCTATCTTATTTTGTTCCGTACGAAGAAATCTACTCCGACATAGTGAACGGGCGATTCTTCAGCGCCGGCGGCGCTCCCGCTCCGTGGACGATCTTCATGTTTTTCTCGATCGGTTTTGCCGTGTTCAATGCCGGCTACTTCCGCGAGAACGCCTGCAAACTCGTATGTCCTTACGGCCGTTTTCAGACAGCCCTTCTCGACACACACTCTCCGATCGTCAGCTACGACGTGAAGCGGGGCGAACCGCGCCGCGAAGGCAAGCAGAAGCTCTTTGAACATAAGGGCGACTGCATTGACTGCAATATGTGTAACCTCGTCTGCCCTACGGGAATCGATATCCGCCAGGGTCTGCAGGTAGGCTGCATTGCATGCGGACTCTGCGTGGACGCATGCACGAACGTTCTCTCGAAATTTGATAAGCCCACGCTCATTGACTATCGCACAATCGAACAGGTCGACAATCCGACGGCGCATCGCCAGTATGTTCGCCCGCGCACGATTGTCTACGCCAGCCTCCTTTTCGTTTTCCTCTCGGCGTTTGTTTATCTTCTCCTGACGCGCGTTCCGATCTATGCGACGGTGCTGCGCGACAAAGCGATCTCCAACGTCTATATCCCTGAAGTGGGATATCAGAATGGCTACGAGCTGCATGTGGGAAATCAGTCCAAGCAACCGATCGAAGTAAAAATTCAAGTTATGGACTCGCGGTATCAGATTCTCTCTGCGCAGGACACGTTCAAAATTGCGCCTGAAGGCTACGAGAAGATCCGCTTCATTCTCCGCTCGACGCAGCAGGAGCAGCTGGTCCGTTCGCGCCCGATCGAATTCCGCATCGTCGATGTGAACAATGAGAAGCATGAAAGACTCGTGAAAACAGTCTTCAGCTATCCGATGTAATATGTCACGATCTCTGAAGATAGCACTTACGATGGTGGGGCTGGCTCTGACTCTCGGAGTCGGCACCATGATCTGGTTCGTGAGATTCGCAACGAGTCTTCAGGAGCCAGTCGTGGACGCGCGCTACTATGACCGAGGGTTGAACTATCAGGACAGACTGGCAGCGCTCGACCGCGGCAAGGCGTCCGGTTTGGGCGTCAAAACCGATCTTCCGCACATACGCATTTTTCCGCCGGGAAAGAGAGTAATCAAGTTCACCGTTAAGGCAAACGTGCCTCTGACGTCGGTCGCTCTTCAAGTCGTAACCGAACGACCTGCGACGGTCGTTGGTCGAATCACCCTGGACCTGAGCGAAGCGCAGGGGAAGCGCATATCACCTAACGAGATTGAGTTCTCTCCTGAACTGGATTTCTCCCAGACGGGGAGCTTTGATGTCTACGCCGAGGCGACGGTGAACAAGGATGCAGCGGCGTATGTGCGCGAACGCGTAAGGATTCGATAATGCCGGGATTGATCTTCATGCTCCCTATTGCGGTTGGGATCGCGCTTGTTTTTCTGGGGTTTTTTCTCTGGAGCGTCAAGAACGGGGACTATGAGGATCCTGAAATGCCGGCCTACAAGATGACGTTTGACGAAGACCAGCCGGATCGGTCCGTGAAGGCGCGCTCTTCCAACGAGAAATAGAATGATCGCAGCCATCTTTGCCGGGGCGTTTGTGCAGGGTCTTACGGGCTCTCTGCATTGCCCTGGTATGTGCGGGCCTTTCGCGCATGCGCTCGGTCAGAGCGGCCGTGCCGGCGTTCAACTCACTTACAACATCCTTCGCAGCGTGTCGTATGCGGCCGTGGGCTTTTTGCTCGGTATTTCCGGGGGCGTGCTCAATCAGGTTTTCGCCTCGGGGATTGCGGCGATCGTCGGCGGAGTTCTTCTGGTTTTGCTCGGCGTCGGACTGATCTTTCCGCGTTTCTCGTTTCATCTTCGCATGCCGGAGCCCTTCATACGATGGATCGGTAACGTCATGCGCTCTTCAAAAAGCGCGTATTCGGCAGCGGCGGTTCTTGGATCCGTATCCGGGTTTATGCCGTGCGGAGTGCTGTGGCCTGCGTATGCTCTGGCTCTTGGAACGGGAGTTCCCTGGGTGGGCTCGGCGGTGATGGTGTTTTTCAGTTTTGGCACTTACCCGGCCATGCTTGCGATGGGATTTTCGGGCGGGCTGTGGAGAACGAAATTGGCCAGGCCGGCGTACCGGACCGCTTTCGCATTGCTCATGATCGCTCTCGGAATCTACACAATAGCCGCCCACTCATTGTTTCATGAAATCTGCAGGAGCGTCGCATGGCAGTCGTAACGGAAAAAACAAAATGCTACCATTGCGGAAATGATGCGCCGGACGAAACGTTTTCTCTGACGGTCGATGGACAGTCGCATCG
>CAZUJO010000146.1:0-8649 GCA_964619995.1 uncultured Leptospiraceae bacterium | reverse complement strand
GAGCACGGCTGCGAGCATAAAAAGGCCCAGAATCTCTTTCAGGGTGACCATCCACGGGCCGGGTTTCGGAAACATTCTCTGAAGCGAAGGCACGCTGCTGATCAAAAGAAAGGGAGCGCTCAAACCCAGACCCAGGAAACTGAACACGACGAAGCCTTCTACCGGCGAAGCGCCCGCCGCATACGCAAGCGCCGTTCCCATAAAGGGGGCGCTGCAGGGAGACGCAACGAGCACGGCGAGGCAGCCCGTGGCGAAGGACGCTGCGGCGCCCGAGCCTGTGTATCCGCTCTTGCGCTGCAGCCAGAGTCCCCATTCAAATACGCCGAAGAGATTCAGCGACATGATGAGAAATACAACGGACAGACTGCCGACGAATGCGGGCGATTGCAGCTGAAATCCCCAGCCCGCTGCTTTGCCTGCTGCTTTCAGAGCAGAAAGAACACCGAACAGAATCCAGAAGGAAACGAGAACTCCCGCCGTATAAAAGAGCGCGTGCGATTTTTTCTGCCCGTCCTGAACCACGTGCAGAACTTTCATAGACAGGACTGGAAGCACGCAGGGCATCAGGTTGAGAAGAATGCCGCCGGCAAATGCGAAAAGCGCGTTCAGGACCATGCTTCAGGATAGCCTTAAATTTGAATCCCGCACATCTTATTCCACTGCCGCCATTTGAGCCGGTACGCGGGATGAAAGATTCCGCTCCGCGCCTCAGGCAGGCGAAGAGAATTCATGGCCGCAAGCTGCGCTTCCACAGCGCGCCGCGAAAGCCCTCCCGCGGAGGCCGCATCCGCGCTCAACAATTCGGTCTCAAGCGGATCATAGGCGGCCCGGATGAGATCATGCGAAGGGCCGTAGTTCAAGAGAGCCCGTCTGTGAATCCGCTCGCTTTTCCAGAACAGACTTTCGTCAGCCATGGCTCCCGGAACGCCGCATAACGTATCCGGAGAATCTCCGCTTCCAAAATAGAAAGGCTTGAAGAGCGACAAACAGGGCGCAGACGATCCAGTGAGCCAGACTGTGTGGCGCCCGTCTTTCCGCAGCTCTGCCACCATGGATCCGGTCGTCTGTGAAGGAGTCGCAATGCCTTTCGCGTGAAGACAGACCGATGCCATGCTCGATGAATCCGGACTGAACGCTTTCGAATCGTGCTTCGTGTGGGAGCGCAGCGTGCGCATCGCAGCGGCAGCGTCGATTTTTTCACCGCGGAACCTGGATTCGGTATCGGCGCGCCGCGCAGCGCACATCCCAAAATATGTAAAGAACCGGTCCGAGAAGACGGCGCGAAAATTAAAATCCCCTCCGCCGGAATAAAGCCCGCGCGAACGCGCAAAATCGATCAGCCCTTTTGATCCGCCGTCAAACTGTGTTTCAATGGTCAGCCCGTTTGAAATCGAACGAACGTCTTTCACTTTCACGTAGGCCCAGTGTCTTTCGACTGTTTCGAGAACGTACGCTTCCGAGGGATCGGCGATGATGAATGTGTTGTGGTAGTAGAAATTCTTGTCGAGATAGCCGGACATCGCATCCTGTCCGTAACGCTCGAGCAGCTCCGTGATGCATTCCAGCGCGCCCTTCGCCGTCGCAGACCGTTCCAGAGCCAGACGCAGAAGGTCCATTCCGAGAAGGCCGTTGTTCTTTTTTGCGAAAGGAATCTTTGCAAAGATCGCTTCATTGCCGATGGCGACCCCTTTTTCATTCGCGCCCATTTCTGCGCCCCACATCCAGAATGGTTTGGAAAGAATCACTTCATAGGTCTCTGTGACCTGGGGAATTTCAATGTAGGTGGCGCGCACGGTCGCAGCCCCTCTTTGTCTCGGGATCCGGACGATGGCCTGCGCTTCGTTTGGTTCGCGGTCAGAATTCTTCGCAAGGATCGTGCTGCCGCTGCGGGTTGCGCTGCCCAGGGCTACTGCTGTGTCGCACATAGGATGAAAATGCAGTCCCCATCGCCCGGCACAATGTTTTTTGGATCGTGCTTGGCGGGCTTTCCGGGAGCCATGACGCATGGAGCTCCGCATCCTGGCCCGGGCCAGAGAATACATCATTATCTCGAAACCGGCCGGCCTTCCCTTTCACGAAGAAGGGGATCAGCCGGGCGTGATGCAGATTCTCAGACAGATGGAAGCCGACGGAAAGATCCCGCCGGGCGAACGCCTTTTTCCAGTCCACAGGCTCGACACGATGACTTCGGGAATTCTGGTCATAGCGCGGGGCCGTAAATCTGCCAATCAAATTGGAAATGAATTCCGTTTCTCGCGCGTAGAAAAGATTTACTGCGCGATCGCAGAAAAACCGCCCACGAGAGTGATGGGCACAATCTCCGGCGATATGGAGAAGGGACGCGAAGGCCAGTGGAAACTTCTTCGCACGCAGGTGAAACCGGCCGTCACGCATTTCATAAGTATTCCATATAAAACGGACCGGACCATGCGTCTGTTTCTCCTGCGCCCTGCCACCGGTCAGACGCACCAGATCCGCGTTGCAATGAAAGCCATCGGCGCGCCCATTCTGGGCGACGGCAGGTACGGCGGATATGCGCGCGCCAGGGAAGAAGACCGCGGATACCTCCATGCGCTTGCCATCCGGTTTCGCGCCGGTGAAAAAACCGTGCAGGTAATTGACTATCCAACGGAAGGCCGTGAGTTCCGGCGCGAAGGTTTTCTCGCTGCCCTGAAGAGCGCCGGAGATCCCTTTTCCATCCGCTGGCCGGGCCTGCGCCACAGCAAGAAGAAGCGTCTGCCGGAAGAACCCGTCAGAAAGAAGAAGAAAAAGCGGCCGCCGAAGCGGCGCGGCTCCGAAGCCTGAAATCCAGGCCTCATGCAAAGGACCGATTCTGCCGTGATTGTACTATGGGTCGAATCCCCGCAAGCCCTGCGCTCCTCGCCTGCTCATTTGCATTTCTCGCCGGTCTCAATGAGGCAGCCGAGCTTCCGTCGCCGTACGATGCTGACGGCAGAATCTCGATCCTTGAGCGCTTTCTGAGCGAACGGCGCGGCTACCGTCTGTTCGTCGCTGACAACTTTGAAGGGGAACGCCGCTATCATACGCGAGCCGCATCCACCCAGCTCTCCTACATTGGCTTCGTGAAGCGCACGCCCGAGGGCAAAGCATTCCAGCGCGAGCTGGACATCATGGACGATCGCGGTCAGGGATCTGATCACGACCAGTCACTCTTCGCGCACTTCTCCTTTGAGAATCCGGGCAAGAATGTTTTTCAAATTTTGCCCGACGAGCCTGTCCAGATCCCGGGGATTCCGCAGCGGATCTCTCTCTGGGTAAACGGCGAAAGCAACAACAGCCTGGTCCTGCTCTTTCAGAATTCCGACGGCAAAGAAGTGCGCGTGAACGCGGGTCGACTCGACCATCGCGGCTGGACGCGCATCGACCTCGAAGCGCCGGAGCTCCTCAAACTCCGGGGCCGTCGTCTCGAACGCCGCTACACAACGCGCTTTCTTGGATTTGTCGTGGAGTCGAGTCCCCGAGAACCTGCGGGTGATTTCACTCTCATGATCGACAACCTCCTTATACTCACCGACCTGAGTGAACGACTGATCCAGGGAGAAGAGATTCCCGACACCTGGGGCCGCGACAAAAGGTAGATTGACATACATCGCGCGGCCAGCGAGCCTGCGAGCATGCCATCTCGGGCCCCCTCGTTTATTTTTTCAAAAGACAGCCTCGATCAAATCGCTTGCGATGTCTTGATCTGCGGCGTTCTCCAGGGCAAGGACTCGTTTGAACCGTCCGCAGTCCTCAGCGCAATCGAACCGTTTACGGGTGCCGCAGCAATTCTCTCCGAAGAGAAGTTTGACGGCTCGCGCGACAAGACCGCCCTCCTGCGCTCGCTGCCGGGCAAAAGCGGCCCTCGCCGCGTCATTGCTGCCGGCCTTGGAAAAGAGAAAGAACTGAATGCAAAAACACTGGGCCGCTCTTTGCGCGCCGCAGTTGATCAGGCGCTTTCTTTTTCAAACGTGGGCGCTGTGGCCATTGCGATTCCGGCTGCGGGCGGCCTTGAGACAGCGGATCGACTGCTTGCATGCGTGGACGCAGTCTACGACGCAACCTACGCATCGCGCGAAGCGAAGAAACCCGGAAAGACATGCAGCACCGTTCTTCTTTCCAGCGAATTTGCATTCGGCGCATCAGAAAATGACCTCAAGCACAGCATTGCAATCGCAGCGGCGCGGAGTTCTTCGAAGGATCTTACCAACATGCCGCCGAACCTCAAGCGAACCACAACGCTCGTAGAAAAGGCGCGCAGCATCGCGGCGCTCCCGCATATGAAAGTCGATATCATCGATGACCGCGCCTGGATCGAAAAAGAAATGCCCTGCTTCTTCACGGTGGCCCGCGGCTCGCTTGCAACCGATCCGCCGAAATTCATCCGCGCTCACTTCAACCCTCCGGGAGCCAGGCGCAAAATCGCCATCGTAGGCAAGAGCGTCATTTTTGACACCGGTGGATACCAGGTAAAAACAGATGATTATATGAATACAATGAAAGCGGATATGACGGGAGGCGCCATGGCCCTTTCCGTGCTCGAAGCCTTCGCAGGACTCGGCCTTGAGAATACGGCCGTTTCCGCCTACTGCGCCGCTACGCCGAACATGATCGATTCAGAAGCCATGCTGCCCGACTCCATTGTGTCCACAACATGCGGCAAAAAGGTCGAAATCCGTCATACAGACGCGGAAGGCCGCCTGACGTTGATCGACGCGGTGGCAAAAGCGTGCGAAGATAAGCCCGACCTCATCATCACCGTGGCAACTCTCACCGGATCGGCGGCGCGGGCCGTCGGAGAGGCGATTGCGCTTATGGGAAATCACCCGGAGTACCGCGAACGCCTCGCGGCCTGCGCGAAACAGAGCGGAGACCCCTGTCAGACCCTCGATATCTGGGACGAAGACTTCGAAGACATCAAAAGCAAGCTCGACGGAGCGGACATCATCAACACAAGCCAGAACAAAAACCGCGGCGCTCAGTCCGCCTGTGCTTTTGTGATGAGCGGCCTCACGGCCGAAATTCCAATGCTGCATCTCGATATTGCGGGCGCAGACATGACGAAAGACGAGAAGGCAACCGGCATCGGCGTCAAAGCCCTTCTCCGATTCTTGATTGGGCAGGCGTCAGCCGCATGATCCAGCGCGCCCTGGACCTGCTTTTTCCTGAGCGAAATGACCTGCCGTTTGCGGTCTATGATGCCCGGGTAAAGGATCAGATCCGGAGCGCGCTTCCGTACGCGGGCGTTCTTGCTCTTCTCTCCTGGCTTCCTTATCTCTACATCGACGGCCAGATGCACCCCGAACTCAAAAACGTTCTGGGCGCCCTCAGAATCGGTCTCAGTCTGTGCGGAGCGCTTGTTCTCGTATCCCGTTATACGGCATTCATGCAGAAATTGGAGATGGCCTCGTACTACATTACGGCCACCTACCTGCTCCAGGCAACGCCCATCATCACGGCAGTGACAAAAAACGACGGACAGTACGTGGCCGGCTACCAGCTGGCGCTGCTCGTCGTCAGCCTTTTTCCGCTGCGATTTCATCTGGGTCTCATGCAGATCACCGGATCGTTGATTACCTACCATGTGTGCACATGGAAGATGGATCCAACTTTCTTTACGGACCGCTACTACCTCTGGAGCAACCTGGCTGTCAGTTTCTTTGTCTCGATGGTGATTCAGTATGCGAATGAAAGGCGCCGTCTGCGAAGCGAAGCGCACAGACGCAAGCTCGAAGAAACACGCTTCGCGCTGAAGCGAAGGACGGAGCAGATCGAAAACGATATGAGCATTGCGCGGCTCGTCCAGAGCAACCTTCTGCCGCAGACGTTCCCGGATTCTGCGCGGGTCGAAATGCACGGATTCTATCAGAGCATGGAACTCATTGGCGGGGACTTCTACGATGTGTACGCGGTGGACGATGACCGTTATCTGCTCTTCATAGCCGACGCTTCCGGACACGGGGTCTCGGCCGCTCTGGTGGCCGGCATGGCGAAGATCTCTTTCTATCATGCGATCGACGCGGGCTGCCTGAAACCGGATGAGCTCTTGATGTTCATGAACCGCGAGATCAAACGATTCCTGCGAACAGAACATTTCCTGACGGGTTTTGCGCTCCTTCTCGATGCAGGATCGGGAACGGCCACTTACTGCAATGCGGGCCACAGGCCCCCCATTCTCCTGCGGTCGGACGGAAAGGCCGAGCACCTTGATACGCCGGGAACGATTCTCGGCGTCATGGAAGAGGCAGGATATGAATCGTCATCCCTCAAGCTCGAGACCGGCGATCTCTTCGCGCTCTATACCGATGGAATTATTGAATCGCGTAACCGCAAGGGAGAGGAATTCGGCCCGGACCGTCTGCTCGAAACCATGCAGCGATACCGGCGCGAACCCATCGCGCGAGTCCCCTTCTTCATTTTCTCAGACCTGCGCGTATTTTCCGACGGGGTCGTTCCCGGCGACGACCTGACACTGCTCGTCGCGCGCATCAAATAGATCCTCGCATCTGAAAAAGACTTTCCATCGGCGTGTCACGGTGCAGAGTCTGCGGGCATGCGTCTCCTGGTCCTCAGCCTGGCCCTCAGCTTCCCTCTCGCCGCCCAGAGTCCCACGGTCCAGCGCCTGACCAGTCTCCGTACAGAACAATCTCTCGATTCCAGCGAAACCACCGCCCATCAATGGTGGATCACGCACGGCTCGGTCGATCCGCAGAAGACGACGGAGCTGATTCTCGAAGGCGATGGCAGCCTTCCTCTCGCATGGAAAGCGATTCCGGTCCCTTCTAATGCAGGCAAATGGTTCCCCGATCTTCCTCGAGGCGAAATGCATGCTACCTACGCGAAGGTCTTCCTGCTGCCGGAGGACGCGCCCGCGCACGCAGCGGTGCTCCTCGGCGCTATCAACGACCGCGACCGAACGTATCTCAATGGAGTGTTGATCGGTTCGAGCGGCGAATGGGAGTCGCCCTATGCCTCCGCGTACGACAAACACAGACTCTACCAGATTCCGGACGGACTCCTGCGGCCGGGCAAGCTGAACGTACTGCTGATTGACTTCAAAGGGTACTCGGTGGATCTGTGGGGGCTCCATCAGTTTCGCACAGCCATCGGCCCTGCGCGCGAAATGCTCGAGCGAGAGCTGATCGAATCGTTTCGTCCCGCGCTTTTTCTTGTATGTTATACAACCGTCGGCGCTTACTTCTTCTTTTTGTGGATCCGGCGGAGGCGTGACTGGCAGAATCTGTTCTTTGCGCTTTTCTGCTTCCTGCTCGTAATCTACAACATGCTGCGACTGCAGCTCCGTTATGACACTGCGCTGTCCTTCCTTGAGATGAAGCGTGCTGAGTATGTTGCGCTCTACATTGTCGTTCCCCTGTTCTATCTCTTTGTCCGCGTTTACTACAAACTTCCTCGCAACTGGTTCGTGAAGGCTTTTGACGCTCTCACTGCAGTGGCAGGACTCGCTCTCATCGGCGGCGCCGTCCAGTGTCTTGTGACGAATGATACCGATACATGGTGGTATTATCAACGCACCGTCGCGCAGCTCGGGGCCTGGCCCGTGCTGATTCCTGGATCCGTCGGCATCATGACCTACCGCCTGTTCAAGAAAGACCGCGATGCTCTGGCGATGATCTTCACGCTCCTGCTTCTCATTGCCGGCATGGTGCTCGACATTCTCTCGAATCGCGGCATCATCAACATACCGTCGATCTTTCAGTACGTCTTCATCCTCTTTATCTTCAGCATCGCAAGCGTTCTGGCGAACCGCTTCCTGAGACTGAACAAAGAAGTGGAAGACCTCAACACGAATCTTGAAAAGAAAATCGAAGACAGAACTGCCGCCCTGAACCGCACGCTGGCCCAGGCACGGATGCTCAAAGAGCAGCAGGATGGAGATTAC
Organism: uncultured Leptospiraceae bacterium; assembly: GCA_964619995.1. Classification (GTDB taxonomy): domain Bacteria; phylum Spirochaetota; class Leptospiria; order Leptospirales; family Leptonemataceae; genus JAEUSB01. Next base: position 749 of record CAZUJO010000146.1, on the reverse strand, counting down.
TTCCTCACATCGCTATTGATTCAGCCGCTTTCCGGGGTTTTCGCGCAGGGGGGGCCCGTCCTCACGGAAACGTTTGTGCGCCAGAAGAAACAGTTTGAGTTTCGAAAATGGAAATCGGACCTGGGCGGAGACCTTGTCATTACAGACCGACTGAAGATCCGCGGGCGCGACTGCACGATCTTCATGAACGCCGATGCGATGGGAAAATCCATGCAGGGCGCGGGCGGAGCGATTGTGCTCGGAACCACATTTCAATCGATCCTCTCACGCACGCGCCGCGGAATCAACGCAGACCGTCATCCCGAGCAGTGGCTCCGCGATACGTTCTTCGATCTCCAGAACGTCTTTGTGGCCTTCGACGGCAGCATGCTCGTTTCGGCGGTCTTCGGGTTGATCGACGAAGCAACGGGAGTTATGTACTACATAAATTCCGAGCACCCGGAGCCAGTTCTGTACCGAAACGGCCGGGCATCGTTCCTCACTCCGAGAGATCTCATTCGCAAATTCGGCGTGGAAGGCATTGAAGAGTCGCTTGCAGTCGAAACCGTTCGGCTTGCTCCGGACGATGTAATCATTCTCGGAAGCGACGGCAGGGATGATCTTCACCTGCGCGACGAGCCGGACGGGAAGCGCATTATCAATGATGACTCGAACCTCTTTTTGCGCGTCGTCGAACAGGCCGGAGGTGATCTCATCGAGATTGCGAAGGTGCTTGAATCGTACGGGCAGCTCATTGACGATCTGAGTCT
>CAZUJO010000145.1:0-8662 GCA_964619995.1 uncultured Leptospiraceae bacterium | reverse complement strand
ACCTTTATCCGCACGACCATGCAGGGCATTACGTTATGCAGGATTATATGCCCGAGGGCGTGAGAGAACAGTTCTATTTTCCCACGGAGCAGGGTCAGGAAATTCGCCTGCGAGACCGGCTCCGCGGATTGAATCGCCCGGGGAGGGAATATCCGTGAAGTACTTACTGTTTTTCTTCTGTGCTGCCGTCTTCGCGGGCCCGGCGATCGCGGAGAGCTGGACGCAAATCCGCATTCGCAGGGCGTTCATCAGTCCGGAGACTTATCAGGCAAACCGCGATACGTTCAGTGACCCTGAGTTTGGCTGGAACATTCTGTGCGGAAAAGAACTGGTCATGCGGGCAGGTCTTTATGACAGACTCTACGTACCACCGAAATGCCAGCTAACGTTCGTCTTCGTAGAGCGCGACGTGCTCTTTGATGATACGGTGGCTGTGCTGGCGCCTGATCTGAAACAGACTCGGCAGAAACTCGTGAACGGTGATGACGAGTTTGAGCTGGAGATTTCTTCGTTCGATCCGGAAGCACAATCCGGCCCGGATGCAGCCAACCCCCGGGCTCTGCGCCCCGGCGAAATCCTGCATGATCGCGTTTCTTTCACGGACGGCGACCGAACCGACCGATTTGTGTGCTCGGGAACAGCATATGTGGCTTCTTTTCCGTCCATTGAGTTTGAAGGCGCCGCGTGGACCGACGATCGAAAGCGTCTCTCTCGAATGAAAGAAAAGACAGCCTTCGCCGTCGTCAGCCCGCCCGGGATGATGGCGACCGATTATTCAGTTTTCTGCGCTCAGAGTCCGCAGCAGGTAATTCACGGATTGTCGCTCCTGGCTGCATCCGATGATTTTCTTTTTCCCTCGGCGTTGTCCGCCATTGACATCGATTCTGGCCTTCGCGCCGCCTGCGCAGCGAACGTGCAAGAGCCAGCCTGCATCTACTATTTCTATATAAAGGAGCCGGCGAGGAGGTCGGGGCTTCACGGCGTATTGACGACGGCGCCGCAGCGCGCCGCTTTTGAGAAGGCGCGGCAGGATGCACCCGAAGAATCAAATCCCTGAGGATTGGACCACGAGTTGAGTCGACTTGCCTGCAATCGAGACGCGGGCCACGGCGCCCGTGTTGAACTCAAGGAAATCCCTTTCCATGCCGTCCGAAAAAATGACTCCCGATTCGGCCATATGACTTTCTACTTCAAGAGCGCCGTCGGCAGTGATGAAACCCGCAACCATGTCCGTCGTGCTCCACTTACTGGCGAACGGCTCTCGGACCATATACAGAAGACGACGTTCCTCCCAGTCCATTTTCATTCCCGTCAAACCAGCGCTGTCGCCCTGGAAGCGGGCAAGACCGCGCGTTTGATTGAAGAGAGAGCTGATCCATCCTGTGCTTCCGGCGGGCGTGGCCACAAGAATGCCGCTCGACATTTGACGTTCTGATTTACCCCCGCAGTGAATCGTATAACGCGCTGTTATATGGGAGCGAGGGCCAATGAACAAATCGTTGAAGGCGAAGAGCGTCTGCCCGTCATTCAGGGACGCCTGAGCCATCGTGATGGATCGCGTGCGGAAGCGGCCGGAAATCACAGACTCGAGCGCCGCTCGTGTTTGTTCCGGCAGGAAGGGGAGTAGAACGCCGTCAAAGCGCGCGGGGTCAGGATTGATTCCGATCACCGGCTGTCCGTCAAGGTAATTTGCTGTGTTGAACACCAGACCGTCCATACCCACGCAGAGCACGACATCATTTGGACTGAACAAATAGTTGGGCAGAAAGTTTCGGTCCACGATCTGCACTTTTAGATCGCGCGGGATGGACTGCAGCACGAGTTCACGTGCGTGCTCGTAAGAGGATTCCTCCAGCTCGTAGTCACTGAAGGACTGTCCCCGTTTCTCAACGTAGAATTTCGCCTGAGCGCGCGTATTATATCGCTTAACGGACTCCTGAAGGCGGGTCGGCCGTGTCACGAGCACGGCCTTATCGGGCGGTGTCATTTGTCCGTCAGCAAATCCCGCAGAAGATCCGGCGTTATGTTCAGCGTTCCGATCTTCTGGGCGTTCTTCGCAAGATCACGCATGGCGCGGCTGATCAGTTTGTGCGATTGCATCTGGTTCGCCATGAGAACTTCCAGCAAATCGGGCGGCAGTTTCGCCACTGATTCCAACTCAAGGCGCATGGCTTCCGCCCGCGCCTTCGCGTATTGAATGGTGTTCTGCGTTTCCAGTTCCACGAGCTTGCGTCGACGCTCTTCCATTCCTGTCTTCGCTTGCAGCTTTTGATCCTCGATCTCAGCCTTCTTCTTTTCCACGGATTCGACGGTTTTCATTTTCTCTTCTTCTACCGCGCGCTGCTTTTCCTGCACGGCGATCTCAGCGTTCATTTGCTCTTCGCGTATCTTGCGATTCTTCTCCTCGATGGAGATCTGTGTCTGCAGCTCGTTCTCTTTGATTCTTCTTTCCTGCTCAACCGCAGAGTTGCGTCTTTCGTAAATCGCATCATCCGCTTCTTTGTAGAGTTTCTCGCGGGCGGATGCTTCGAGCGCGCGCGCCATGTCGGGAGTCGGCGCGATTTTGAGGATGGAGAGATCCAGCAGCTCGATTCCGAGCGCGGCCATAAGCTCAGAAGACTTCAGGCGCTGCGAGGCGTGCTGAACGAGAGCCATCGCTCCGCCGAGCGCATCGCGCAGCGTGAGTTCCTTGAATTTCTCCCGGATCGCAAGCTGGATCGCATTGGTCACGCGCACCGACAACTTTTCAACACCGTCCCCGGTGTAGTTCCCGTTCGCATCGACAGAGAAATCAAGAAGCGCGGCAAGCTTCGCAGGGTCGCTCACTCGAAAGGTGGCCTGGCCCTGGATGCTGATCTCCTGAAAATCAGAAGATACTTCGTTGAATATGAAGGGAATGTCGCGGCTTTCCGCAGGAAGAATCACGACGCTCGATGAAGGAGCGTAGTAGAAGAAAGCGAGACCTGCGCCCTGTCGGCGGAGCTTGCCGCCGCGAAACAGCATCACGTAGTCTGTGGGACGAGTCTTGAGGTAACGAATTCCGAGCATAGCCTTGGGTAAGGTCTGCAACGGAGAAGTAAATCGTTTTGGAAGATGTGGGCAGAGGAGGATTCGAACCTCCGAAGGCGAATGCCGCCAGATTTACAGTCTGGTCCCTTTAGCCACTCGGGAATCTGCCCGTTCTGCTGCCTGTAGGCCTCGAACCCACGACCTACTGCTTACAAGGCAGTTGCTCTACCAACTGAGCTAAGGCAGCGTGAAGACCAGAGGATGCGCAGGACCTTCCAGGGTCAAGCAAATGGCGCGTTCAGGTCTTTCGAAACGCGTTTGATGCGGCGTGGGCAGACGACGTCAGCCAGGAGAAACCGGCAATCAAGCTCGCCCATTCGCACAGGGGCCGTGCGTCTGCAATGATGAGAGACATAAGGCCGATTGAACCTGCTGTCGTGTAGCTGAATCCGACCAACGAACCGACCGATTTCCCGAAGTACGATGCGTGCGAAAGACCGAGGAGAATGCTCGCCGCATAAATGGCGCCCCATTTCACGCGCGTCGCCACGACCAGCAAGTTCATCACCGATGCGGGAACCGAATCCGGACTTGCGAAGGCAGTCAACTTCAGAAGCGCAACGTTCTCCACTGCGTCTCCCGCCAGCATCAGAAACGCAAGGAGCAGTCCAATTCTCACAAAGGTCCGGCCTGAAAATCGCTCTCGCAGGCGCGAACGGTTGAGAGCCGCAACGTAAACAAAAATGACGGCATTCAGCGCGCTGTAACAGACCATGAAGAAATAGTCCGCGTAGTTGATTCGGTCCATTTGCGAGCGAAGAGCAATGCCGGATTCGGCTGCGGGATTGCCAAGAACTGCGAATACCTCGGCGGGACTCAGGGCCAATTCGAACTCAATGATGGGGCTTCGAAAGACGCTCTCCGGTCTCGGCGCAGGCGAACCACCCACGGCGGTAAGCACTACGGCAGAGAGCAGAGTCAGGCCTGCTGCGATGACAACGAGAAGGCCCGTTGCGCGGACTTCCTGGTGGCTTTTTTCAAGGGACATGCTGTGCAATTTGGATCGACGCTGAAATGCGCACAATAAAGTTTACAGTGCGCATGAGCATTGCAGAAAAAATTCAGGAGCTCAAAGCTCGGGCTCCGGAACTCCGGCAGAAAGTCATTCCATGGGCCAGAGGCGTTCCGGCGCAACTCCGCAACTTCGCCGTTCAGGCTCGCCCGCTCATCATTCAGCAAGCCAGGGCTCTGCCAGACCGCATCCGCCGCGTTCCGGGCCACATTCGCAGGTTCTCTGCGGCGCTTGCGTCGCGGGAAGGCGGCCAGCTCCGACGCCTGACGCTCCTCTGGAGCGGCGCATTGACGTTTACGGCCGTCTGCATTCTCGGTAAGACCAATCCATTTTCTATGCTCGTTCCTCTCTGGGGAATTCATCTGCCGCCGGCGGATCCGCGTGCTGTAATTGATCTTAAGATGTTCCCGCCTGAAGGGGGAACGATCATGAACGTGAAGCGTAAGATCGCTCTCTCGAAATCCGTGGAGAACAACGTCGGCTCGATTGCGCGCACGGTTTCGGAAAGCGCGGGAATCCAGGAGGCCACGATCCCTGTGGCCAATCTGCCGGACTACGCGTTTGCGATTCGCAAAGTCTGGGTAAAAGACGGGGCGTGCATCCTCGATCTTCGCCCTGATACGATCTCTGTTGAAACTGCAGCGTTCATGAAGAACCGGACCAACGAGCGGGCGATCCCGCGTCCGCTCCTTCTCGATATGTATTTCCAGTCGCTTACGGAATCTCTGTTTTCCTCAAAGGTGGGCTGCGCCTCCGTTCGCTATCTCATCAACGGCTCTGTTGATCAGATTCCCGAGATGAAGTACGATCTCAGAGTAGAACGAAAGCCCTAAAGCCGCAGCTCTGCGCTCATCTGGGCGCCCCACTCTTTGGTATTCAGATACATCTGCTGCGGCGGCGCAAAGTTGTACAGAAGGTCCAGTCCTCGCGCTCGAACGTTTCCGCGCGCGTACATCCTGTGTCCCGTAAGCGAAAGCCTGAGCAGCAAATCCTCCCTCGGAAAAATCAGACTGTCGAGCGAATATTGAAAACCGGCGCCTGCGCTGTGCATTATGAACGTGATTCCGCGCAGGGAATGGAAGTCGCGGCTGTCCGCATAGCCAAGCGAAGGCGCGAACGAGACCTCGAAGCCAAACACGCGCGATGGATGCCACGCAGCTCCGGCGCCGATTGAGCCTTCGCCTGCGACGTTGGTGAAGCTAAGACCGGTTCCAATCGGGGTCAGTGAGAAAGGAAGTCCGCCGACAGAAATGACCGGGACTGCATTGTACTGAACGGCATCGTAAAAACGATACTTCGAATAAACGTGCTCGTATGCCATGAGGAAGAACGCGCCCGATTCATGTTCGAATGGATTCGAGGCGCTCCACGGAGAAACACGCGTCGACACCCTGCCGCGATACTCCACAAGTGAAATTTTGCCCCGTGAGTCGGCCCAGTTCTTCCCGCCCGAAAACACATAAGCGGAATCCTTGAAACGCCCGTCCTGTACCGACACCTTTGCGCCGTCTTCGCGCGATGTTGAATAAAGAAAGAAGTCTTCATCTCGCCCGGTGCCGCTGCGCAGCGCATGACCGGTCGCTCCGAAATCCGCAGAAACGGATGCATGTCCGAGAAAGAACGTCACACCGCCGGTCGTGTAGGCGAAGCAGCGAGGGTAAGTGATTCGCGAGCCTCCGGCAACGCCGGTGATGTCGGGCTGCTTCGATCCGATCTCAAAAATCGTGGAACCGTCGTTCCATGTACGGCCCAGATGAACGTCGAAGTCCGTCACTTCGGCGCTCAGCGCACTCACGCTGAGCAGGAAGAAAAGCCATCGCATCAAACTGAAATCCGCTTTAGCTCGGCATGCGCGACAATCTGTCTCTGGATTTCGGATGTGCCGCCTCCGATCTCCGCAATCTTGATGTCACGATACAAACGGCACACACGATATTCTTCCATGTACCCGGCGCCGCCGTGCAGCTGCACGGCGAAGTTGACGGCTTCCCGCGCATAGGTGGAAGCGAGAAGTTTTGTTTCGGCAGCACGCGCATTCATATCGATCCAGTATCCGTTGTGCTCGATTTTCGAAGGCCTGCGTCCGTTGACACCGAGCGCGATCTGACGGTCCACCAGCCAGGCAGTTTCGAGCAGCAACATGCTTGCCGCTTCAAGCCGGGTCTTGATGTCAGCGAGCAGGAATGCTACGCTCTGATGTTTCGCAATCGGACGGCCGAACGCTTTTCGCTCGCGCGAATAGGCCCGGGAATCTTCAAAGCATGCATTCATTGTCCCCACGCAATAGGCGGCCAGCGCAAGTCTTTCCACAGCGAAGGCTTCCATGATGATGCGAAATCCCTGGCCTGGCTTGCCGACGACGGCATGCTCCGGAACAATCACATTGTCCAGGAAGATCTCGCCGGTCGGCGACGCGCGGAGACCCATTTTGCGCATGGGACGACCGCGTGTAACTCCTTTCAAAGACAGATCGACGAGGAAGCACGTGAGACTGCCGCTGCCGCCGTTTTCAAGCCGCGCAAGCACAAGCGCGTAATCGGCGATCGGGGCATTTGTGATGTATGTCTTCTGACCGCTTAACGTGTAGCCGGATGACACACGAGAAGCCCGCGTGCGAATTGCGCTCACATCGGATCCGGTGTCGGGTTCTGTTACGGCCAGGCATCCAATTTTGCGGCCGGCGATGATATCCGAAAGGATCTCAGATTTGTCTGGCATCTGACCGTGCGCGGACACGGGACCGCCGAACAGCCCGCACGACGCACCCACAGAAAAGAACGTGGATCCGCAGCTCTCGGCCAGAATCGTTTGAGCTATGGTTGCCTCAAGAACCGATGCCCCCTGACCTCCGAACTCACGCGAGTGAAGAAGGCCATTGTATCCGACTCTCCCGAGTTTCTCATAATGAGAACGCGGAAGCTCCCCCGCTTCGTCAGCGGCGGCACATGCCGGCATGATTTCAGCCTCGCAGAATTTTCTGAACGAATCCGCAAATTCGCGCTGCTCGGATGTTAATTCAAAATCCATAATTACCGCCTAACAGACATTTCGCGCTCACAGGTTTGCCGCTATGATCGAGCGCATGACTTCCGATGTGCCGCCGCCAAGGGTCCCCAGCCTGCAGTCTCGATAGGCGCGCTCAACGGGATACTCGTGAATGAAGCAGTAACCGCCGTGCACCTGCCCCATTTCGTAAGCGGCCTCGATGACCGCTTCTGTGGCATGCACCTTCGCAAGAGAGCTTTCAATGGGCGCGGGCTTGCCTCTGTCCTTCATGACGGCGCTCTTGTAGATCAGCAGGCGGGATGCGTCCAGTTTCATGCGTACCCGCGCGATCTTTTCCTGAATCGCCTGGAATCGTCCGATGGGCTCACCGAATTGTCTGCGCGTCTTCGCATAACGTACGGCTTCATCCAGCATATGGTGCATGGAGCCGATGGCGCTTGCGACGAGCACGGTGCGTTCCCACTCGAGCGTGGCCTTGCCGACCCTCAGGAAACCGGAGTTGGGTCGTTCAATCATGTTCTCAGCGGGGACCTCGCAATCTTCAAAGATCAGCTCGGATGTGGTGCTTGTGCGCATCCCCATTTTCTTTAGCTTCTTCCCCGCGCGAAAGCCAGGGAAGTCTTTCTCCACCAGAAAAACGGAGATGCCCAGAGGGCCCTTTTTCTTGTCGGTCACGGCCATCACGGTGAACACGTCACCGATTGGTCCGTTCGTAATGAACATCTTGGTTCCGTTCAGAATCCAGCGGTCACCGCGTTTCTCAGCGCGGGTCTCCATGCTGCCGGCAGCATCGGATCCTGAACCCGGCTCCGTCAGACCCAGACCGGCGATCCACTCTCCCGTGGCGAGCTTTGGCAGATAACGTTGCTTTTGCTGCTCCGTACCGCAAAGAACGATCGGCATGCTCCCGATGATCGTGTGAGCCCCCCATGCGAGGGTCAAACCGCCGTCGGTGGCCGACTCCGACCTGCCGCCGGCCGAAGCCACGGTCGGCCCGCTGGACCGTGCCGAAGTGAAACAGGCGTTCCAGGACGCGCGCCGCCACGGCATGCTGCTGGGCAACGGTGAAGCCGCCGAGCCCGACACCGTGCTGGCCGCGCGCGAGGCCTACAACGAGCGCCAGACGGTGGCCATCGCGCGCCTGTCGGCCGAGCGCACCGCTCAGTGGGTGGCCTACCGCGAGGCGGTGGCCCGCTACGCCGCCTGGCAGCGCGAGCAGGAACTGCTGGCCACGCAGAAGGCCACGGGCGACGAGGCCTCCGTGGCATCCGCCCCCGGCACGCCGCAGCCCTGATGGCCTGAGACCGCCCGGCGCCCGTGATCCCGCGGGCTCCGGGGATGCGGGGATGGGCCGTGTTTGCGGCCCTTTTCCGGCTCAAGCTCCGGCGCCCGCCCGGAAGAATGCCTGCGCATGTGCGGCATTGCGGGCATCCACTACAAGCACCCGGTCGACCCGGCGGTCCTCGACCGCGCGCAGGCCCATTTCGGCCGCGCGCTCGCGCACCGGGGACCGGACCACTACGGCGTGCATCGCAGCGCGCGCAGCCTGCTGTGCAACCTCCGGCTGGCGATCGT
>CAZUJO010000144.1:0-8715 GCA_964619995.1 uncultured Leptospiraceae bacterium | reverse complement strand
CACCATGCCGGAGAAGTGGAAACCCGAACTCATCGAACCGCCGCCGGCCCGCCTGTACGCGGCCTGCTACTTCGACGATGGTGATTCTTACCTGTCGGCGAAGAAGAAACTGGAATCCGCGTTTGGCAAGGCAGATTACGAGAGCCACTCCGTCGCGACCGAGCTTCTCCTGCCCCTCTACTCGAATCAGGCCCGCAAAACCATGCGCATTCTCAGTTTTCCCCGGCCGGTTGGCCGCGAGGAGATCGTAGACATCCGCCGCAAAACGCTGGGTGTTGAATCCGGCTTGCAGCTGCTCGGCCGGCCGCTCGTGGAAATCGACCCCGGCTACATCACGGAGTTCACGACGGTCCGCACATCCCTGCGCGATGACTTTCACCACATTTACCTCTACGGAGGCATCTTCGCGCAGAGTCTCTACTACTATGAGAGTGGATCCTTTCGCCCGTTCGTCTTTACGCCGGAGCTGTACCGTTACGAGTCTGTGATTTCTATTTTTAACGATTTGAGGCTGGCGTATGTTACGGAGAAATAGACGGGCCCGGCTTGCGCTCTGCGCGTGCCTCCTGTCCGCATCCTGCGGGCCGCTTGTGGTCAAAGGGGCCGTCATCTGCGATGATTTCCAGGAAGGCAAATGCACGGGGGGAGCGCCGGAGAACGGCACCTATCGATTCGATCTGCCGGCTGAAAAAACGAAAACCTGGTTTGACCTGGCATACCACATGTATTTTCATTCCAGACAGACCCCGGGCATGCGCGTTGAGTTTTCGCGCGGCCTTAAGAAGGATGAAGAGTCATTTCGCGCTTCGGCGAAATGCTTCTACAGACTGGAAAAGGGAGAAAAATTCGTCGAAGACCATATGGAAGGAATGAGATGGGATGAAGACGGAAGCGGACTCTGGTGTTTTGACTATCTCGGAACCATGCTTGTGAAATTTCATAAAAAATACGGCACAATCCAGGCCCGACCGTCAGCCGACTTTTCTCCGGTGCTGCTCACCATGCGCCTCGAGAATGGTCCAGGCGCGGCGCAGGTGCAGGAGTCCGTCTCCCTGGATTGGAGGGCGCAATGAGCGAAGAACAAAAACCGCTGCCGGAAGGCTTGATGGAAGTGAAGATCTCCGACGTATCGATTACGAACGTTGGATTTGCAATCTTCATGAAGCCTGTTGGTTCATCGTCCAACAAAGTAGTGCCGATTTTCATAGGTCCGCTCGAAACGTATTCGATCTCAAGCGCGCTCGACGGCGTGACTCCTCCCCGTCCAAACACGCACGACCTCATCATCAACCTCATCTCGGAACTTGAATCGCGCATTCTCCATGTAATCATCAACGACATCATCGGGAATATCTTCTACGCGCGGATTGTGATCCAGTCGGAAGACGGCATCGTTGAAATCGACGCCAGACCCTCCGACTCTGTGGCCATTGCCATTCGAGCGAAATGCCCCATCTACATGCATGACAAAGTCTATCAGGAAGCGGGCGTCATCATCGGGGATGAAAACAAAGCTGAGCCCGCAGAAAATGAAGAAGAAGCGCCCGCGCCGCAGCAGTCACCGCTCGAAGCCCTGAAAGCCAGACTGCAGAAGGCGGTGGAGCAGGAAAGATTTGAAGAAGCAGCCGAGCTCCGGGACCAGATCGAAAGGTTCCAGCGCGAAAACTGATCCTGCGCTTGCAGAGCTGACTTCGATTCCCGGAGTCGGTCCTGCGCGCGCAGAACTGCTGTTAGACGCTGGAATCCGGTCTCTCGAAGATCTCCTCTACTATTTCCCGCGCAGATATCTGGACCGCACGCTTGCCGATTCAACCGCATTTCGCGCCGGCACCGAAACCACTCTGATCGTCCGTGTTCAGACCGCCTACCTGGCTCACGGGCGCATGTCCCGTCTCATGGTTCAATGCAAGACGTTAAACGGCGAGCCTCTGTCACTTGTATTCTTCCGGGGAGTCGGCTACTTTCGCCGCGTTTTCGTAAAAGACGCGCTCTTTGTTGTTTCGGGAAAGCTGGAATTCTACGGCGGCATGCAGATGGCGCACCCGGACTTTGAGGAGCTCGACAGCGAAGACGCCGACACAATCCATGTGGGCCGGATTGTGCCCGTCTATCCGGGAACCGAAGCGCTCAAGCGCAAGGGACTCGACAGCCGCGGATTCCGCCGCATCATCCATGCGCTTCTTGAATCGGACGTTCGCCTGGACGACCTCTTGCCTTCAGGCCTTGTCACTTCGATGAAGCTTCTCGACCGGATGGCAGCGCTCCGATCCATTCATTTTCCCGAAAATGCCGGAGAGCTCAGCTTGGCCAGGCTCAGCCTGAAATTCGAGGAGTTGTTTCTGTTTTCCGCATACATGAAGCAGAAGCGCGACGAACGACTGAGCGAAAAGCGTCAGCTGTGGCCGCTTCCTGCCGGAAAATCACAGCAATTCGAGTCGCTCCTGAAGCGGCTTCCGTTTCAACTTACCGGAGAGCAGAAGAAGGCGCTCCAGATCATTCTCGCGGAGGGGCAGAAAGAGCACGCAGCGGCATTTCTTCTGCAGGGAGACGTCGGCTCCGGAAAGACTCTCGTCGCTCTCGCCTGTATGCTTCATTATGCGGAGAATCGCATTCAATGCGCGCTGCTCGCTCCGACGGAAGTCCTCGCTCGCCAGCACTTTCGCACATTCGTCGATATGCTCGGACTTTCCGGCCTGCAGGTGGATCTCCTGATCGCTGCGGATTCAAAGAAATCAAAGGCACAGGTGCTCGACCGCCTTGGACGCGGCGAAACGGATATCGTCATCGGAACGCACAGCCTGCTTGAACCCGAAGTGCGTTTTGAATCGCTGGGGCTTGTGATCGTAGATGAGCAGCACAGATTCGGCGTGGACCAGCGCGAAACCCTCCGCCGCAAGGGACGAAATCCAGACGTCATTGGCATGACGGCCACTCCGATTCCCCGCACGCTCTGCCTGACTGAATTCGCGGATCTGAATCTCGTTACGCTGAAAGAAAAACCGGCCGGACGCGTGCCGATCAAGACGATGCGGCTCTCGGAAGAAAGACGCGCCGGACTTTACAAATCAATTCACAATCATGTTTCGCAGGGCCGGCAGTGCTACATCGTCTATCCCGTGATCGAAGAGAGCGAAAAACTCGACCTTCGCGCGGCAACCGACGCATTTGAAGAGCTTCGCAAAACGGTGTTTCCTGATCTTTCTGTGGAACTCCTGCACGGCAAAATGAAGACCGACGAAAAGGACCGCGTCATGCGCGAATTTCGCGCAGGCAATGTCCAGATCCTCGTCTCGACGACCGTGGTCGAAGTCGGCGTCGACGTGCCGAATGCAACGATCATGGTCATAGAGCATGCCGATCGCTTCGGGATTTCACAGCTGCATCAGCTGCGCGGGCGCGTGGGCCGCGGGAGCGAGGAAAGCTTCTGCGTTCTGATGGCAACGCAGACTACCGAAGAGGGCGAAGAGCGGCTCAATGCGGTTGTGAACTCTGACGACGGATTTGAACTTGCCGAGGTCGATCTAAAGATCCGGGGGCCGGGCGAGATTCTGGGCAAACGTCAGCACGGCGTTGACGGCCTGCGGATGGCCGACCTGATCGAAGATCGAAAGCTGGTGGAAACGGCATTCGAAGCCGCGGGACGCTGGACCGATCTCCCCGAGCCGGCGCACAGTTTTATCAAAAAGCGGTTTGCTTCCGCCGAACAGAGTCTGAGCTGAGTCATGCAGCCGGCCGCTCCCTCGCCTTCCGTGCTTTTGAAACTCTTTCGCTCTCTGGCCAACACGGGCGTGCATCCGGGCCTTTCGCTTCAGGAGAAGAAACGGGTCGTTCTGAGCAATCAGCTCTTTCTGATCGCGGTAGGCATCACGCTGAGCTTTCTTCCCCTGGGATTGACTCTCGGCACTTCGCTCTTTGCCATCGGGGCAAGCGTGATGGATGCGCTCCTTCTTGGAAGCTGCTTTCTGTTGAACTACACCGGCCGCTACAGATCGGCCCGCATCGTGGGGCTTGTGGTTGGAAACAGCCTGACCTTCATGTGGGTTCTCGCGCTTGGGAACCAGATGTATCCGGAGCTCTTCTACTTCACGCTGGCGGCCGCGCCCCTTCTATTCATTGCGCCCGACCAGAAGCTTTCCCTGTATTTTCTGTCAGCGCTGAGCGTGCTTCTCTTTTTCGCATCGCACGAGCTGAAATCATTCGTCGATCCCATCGTTCACATTCCTGACGCCGCAGCGGAAGCGGCGGGCTACGGCGCAGGCGTTCTCTCCTTCATTTCTTTGTTGAGCATTCTTTACTATTTTCATCGGGGCACAGCGCGTGTGGAAATGGAGCTCGACTCCGAGAAAAAGAAATCCGACCGTCTTCTCTTGAACATTCTCCCGGAACCGATCGCAGAGCGCTTGAAGAAAGGCGAGCGTTTGATTGCAGACCGCTTTGACCAGGCAACGGTACTCTTCGCGGATATTGTGAACTTCACGCCCATGTCCGGCAGCATGGAGGCTGACGAAGTGGTCGGAATCCTGAACCGCATTTTTTCCGCCTTCGACATGTTATGCGAAAAGAACGGGATGGAGAAGATCAAGACCATCGGCGATTCTTATATGGCCGTGGCGGGGGTTCCGGAGCCAGCGCCGGATCACATGCAATCGGCGGCGAGAATGGCTCTCGATATGCAGGAAATCATCCAACAGATTGCAGCAGCCGAAGGACTCAGTCTGACCATACGAATTGGCATGCACAGCGGCCCGGTGGTCGCCGGCGTAATTGGCGAAAAGAAATTCATTTACGATCTCTGGGGGGACACGGTCAATCTGGCCAGCCGCATGGAATCTCATGGCATACCCGGGCAGATTCACGTCACGGAACAGGTTTTCAACCGCCTCTCCGGCAGCTTTGAATTCGAGGCCCGGGGGACGATTGAGGTGAAGGGAAAGGGCCCCATGCAGACGTATTTCCTGACGTCCTCCCGGGGCTGACGTTTTCGCCGCGCCCGGCCAAAAATCGTTCAAATTTAACGTGACTCCTTTTGAAAGCTCGTCTAATCTGAGCGGGCTTTGCTTTGATCTCGAACCCTTCTGTAACAGTGGCCCTGTTTGTTCTGCTGCTGTCGCTCCTCCTGGGAACGGCCTTCTCACTCTATTTTCATGACCGTCGCAACGCGCTCAATCGGCTTCTGGCCCTGCAGTTGCTTCTCGTTGCAGTGTGGCAGTACACCGGTTTTCTCAACGCAGTCCTGCACGAATCTCCGCATCTGCTGCGGCCGCTTCAAATCATCGCCGGGATGGGAGCCGGCTATGTTTTCTTCCTGCTCGGCCGCCAGACCGCCCATGCCCGGGCCGGGGCCTGGGAAATCGCCGGTGCGGCGTGGGTATTGATATGGTTTATTTATTATATCATCAGGATCGTTCTGCCGGAATCCGGAAATCCGGCAGAGTTCGTGCTGCAAAACGGCGTTCCCAGCTCCGGGCCGACCTGGCCTTATTCGATCTATACCGTAACGCAGGCAGTGTTCTACGTGAGCGGCATCGCATGCATTCTCAAGGCGCGGCGGACTGAGAAAGACCCGGCCGTTCGCAGAAGACTGGTCTTGATCGTGCTGACCGTGGGCCTGGCCGCCCTTTCGGGGATCATCTTCATCAATTCGGCATTCATCCTGAACCTGCGGTCGCCCATCCCGTTTGAGCGAGTCATCGTTCTCGCAGGCCTCCTGATCCTCGCATACTCTGTGTTAGGTGAACGCGCTTTCAGCAATGAAAACCTGATCCGCATCATCCGCGACAAGGAACGCGCGCTTGGCCAGAGAAACCGCGTAATTGAAAGCGAGCTCGATCTCGCGCGATTGATCCATTCGCGCCTGTTTCCGGACAAGCCTCCGCGCATTCCAGGCTACGACATCCAGGGGGCCTGCATCTCCACAGACAAAGTGGGCGGGGATTTCTATGATTTCTACACCCGGGTTGAGAACCTTGGTATCTTCATTGCTGACGTCTCGGGCCACGGAATCCCGGCCGCGTTCATCGCATCGTGCACGAAGATGGCCTTCAACTACAGCGCAGGCAACGCAGAGAACGGCTCCCAGCTTCTCAAGAAGATGGACGTGGCCATTGCGCGTCGGTCCGTGCAGTCCATGTATGTGACGGCGGTTTACGCGGAGATCGACTACGCGAAGCGGGAACTCTCGTACTGCAGCGCGGGGCACTGCCCGATTCTGCTTCATCGCAGAGCAGACGACACTCTTGTGCCTCTGAAAGCAAAGGGATCGCCTCTCGGGCTCATGACGGGCAAGGCATTTGAAATGAAGAGCCTGCCTTTGATCCCGGGGGACCGTCTTATTTTCTACACGGACGGGCTCACGGAATGCATCAACGCGGCTCGCAAGCCCTATGGAGAAGAGCAGTTCTGGGAATTCATACGGAACTGCCGCAAGAAAACCGCGCACGAAGTTACGACTGAGGCAATCCTCGAAATCCTGAACTACACCGGAGAACACAACCTCTCCGATGACACCACAATCGTTGTGGTCGACGTTCTTGATCTCTGAGCAAAGTTGGCTTATGCCGGATTCGGCCATTGTACTTGTTCGTCACGGTAAACCTGTTATGCGGGTGGCCCAGCATCCCTGGCGATGGTCGTTTGCGCATGAAGTCAACGCGCGCATGGACGCCTATGATCGCGCGGCGCTCGACGCAGGATGGAATCCGCCCCGCGCGCCTCGCATTGAAGCCGAACATTCAATGTCTTCCGATCTGATTCGCGCAATCGAAACTGCAAAACTGATCACAGGCCGCGATCCTGCGGAAATCAGCCCTCTGTTCCGCGAAGTTCCTCTCCCGCGATTCGAACGGAACTGGTATCTGCCTTCGATGGCGCTCGTAACTGCGTCCCGCCTGGGATGGTTCTGGGGCTGGATGGAGGGTGAGGAATCGAGGCCCGCAACAAACGACCGGGTTCGGCGCGCCGCCGATCATCTCGAAGAGCGCGCAGCGCGCCATGAGCGGATCGCTCTTTTCAGCCATGGATTCTTCCTGTGGCTTCTTTCCCGCGAGCTCAGTGACCGGGGATGGACCTCCGAGAAAAAGGGGCCTTTTTCGTATATGGAAGCCGCTGAATTCCAGAAGCGTTAGTCGCTTCTACATACCCTGCAGGGTCCGAGGCGAAACAAGCCGCGTATATTTGCGAAGCCCTCGCTTTGCAAACCAGCCCGCTTTCATCTCGAGCGCATACAATGCCGGTTCCGAGGAAGGATAGGTGCGCGCACCGTCATCCGGCATCATTGTAAAAACTTCGATCAAGAATCCCTGCTCATCAAAAAACCCTACGTCGAGGGGAATCAACGTGTTCTTCATCCAGAATGCCTGCTGCGAAGCCCGGGGAAAAACAAAAAGCATTCCTTCGTCTTCGCCGAGCGAACTGCGGTACATCAATCCGCGCTCGCGGTCCTTCGGGGTTGCGGCGATCTCCGCCCGGATCTTGTACTCGCCCACCTGAATGATTTCCGTCTGCAGATGCTGCGTTCGCAGCGAATCGCATGCAGTGAGCAGGATCAGAAGAGACGAAAGACGGATCAGGCGAAACAGATTGTGATGCAGCCGCATTTTTCTTGGACTCCGTCAGATTGCAGAAGGATCAAATGCGCTCCGCCCCGGAAGGGGCGAAGCGGAAGAGAGAGTAAGTTATTCGAAGCGGATCTTGATTTCGCCGCGGCTGACGCTCACGACCGTCGGCTTCTTGCCGGACTCTTTGATGACCTGGAAGATGCGAGGATTGTCGCGGTTCCACGAGATGGTGTCTGCGAGCGCGAACGAGCGGCCCGGATAGGTGACTTCCCATTCCTGGCTTCCGTCACTTTCGTTCAGAGGATTCACTTCGCGCACGGAAGTCTTTCCCTTCAGATCATCGCGGAACATGCCTGCTGCTTTCTGATTCAGACCGGAGATGTTCAGAATGATCACATTGTTCTTCGTGAGTTCGGACCACTGATCGGAAAGACGGCGGTTGATCTCTTTTGCGATTCCGCCCGGTGACTTGACTGGATCCGGGGCTGAGCCGACTGCGTAACGGCGCATGGCTGTCTGCGCTGCTGAAAGGTCCGTGGTCTGCGCGCGGGTGCAATTCCCTGATAGCCTGCTTAAACACATCAATATGTTCTATGAATACCGGTAGTTTGATAGCAGGAATTTCAAATACGATATTTTCCTCTTTGGGACTTATGCTCTTCCATGGCCAGTCGCTGACATATTTCTTAAAGGTCATCAGCGTCTCCTTCGGGAAGGCCGCCCTATTGCCTCCAATAACGAGTATCGCCTTTTCGTCATGGTCTCCCCATGGTCCGAAGTGGAAGAGATATGGCCATCCGACAGTCAGCTTCAGTAGCCCTTTCGTGCAATTCAGGCACCAATTATCTGGCTTAATCTTGTTAGATTCGATAATGACAAAGGCCAGGTAACTCAGGAGCTTTTTACGCACTTTCGGGTCGGGCACATGCTCTTCCAGGTACGCACGCATTTTATCCAAATTCATTGCCCCTCCCTAGCTTGCTGGTTTCGAAATCAGGCTTCTACACATTGAATGTAGCATAGTAGGACTATATAATGGGCACAGTAACATAATAGCTTCAATCTACTCCCCTACGCCGCTCCCTTATCCGTATCACTGATAAACACCTTCAACATTAACCTCGCAAACTCAGCCATCTTCTTATCATCACCTAAGAGG
>CAZUJO010000143.1:0-8772 GCA_964619995.1 uncultured Leptospiraceae bacterium | reverse complement strand
CCTGCTTCAGGCGTTCGAGAACAAATGACTTGTCCACGATCACGCGCTTCTGGTCCGGCGCGAGATCCGGCGCCCGGAAGGAAAGGTCTTCGAGAAGACGGTCGAGAATCGTATGAAGACGCCTTGCTCCGATGTTCTCCGTTTCTTCATTCACGCGATGCGCAAATCCGGCGAGCTCGTCGAGCCCTTCTTCGGTGAATTCCAGAGTAACGCCCTCTGTCGCCAGAAGGGAGCGCGCCTGCTCTGTCAGCGAATTGCGCGGCCCCACAAGGATTTGCCTGAAATCCTGCTGAGTCAATTTCTCAAGCTCTACACGAATTGGAAAGCGGCCCTGTAATTCAGGAATCAAATCCGACGGACGCGACTGATGAAACGCGCCCGCAGCAATGAAGAGAATGTGGTCTGTCTTAACCGGACCGTGGCGGGTCGTGACAGTGGCCCCTTCCACGATGGGAAGCAGATCCCGCTGAACGCCCTCGCGCGAAACATCGGGACCGTGGCCCGCGGATTTGCCGCAGATCTTGTCCATTTCATCGATGAAGATGATGCCCGTCTGCTCTGTGCGCCTGACGGCTTCCGTGATAACGCGATCCTGGTCGACGAGCCGCTCGATCTCTTCATTGATGAGAATCTTGCGCGCTTCGGAAATCGGAAGCTTCCGCTTGCGGCTCTTCTTTGGAAGAAAATCGCCGAGCATGTTCTGCACCTGCATATCGATTTCTTCCATGTTGTGTCCGGAAAGAACCTGAACCATGGGCGACGCCTGCGCGGCGACATCGAGCTCCACTTCGCGGTCCTCCATGGAACCGTCGGCAAGCTTTTCGCGCATGAGTTCGCGCGCGCGCGTATGGCGCGCCTCTTCTTCGGGGTCTTTTGGCTTCTCTTCCGTGTCCATTCCGCTCTGAACGCGCGCGCCGATGCTGGAAATGCTCGCAACCAGATCAGAGAATCCGCCGGCCCCTCCCGTTTCTTTCTTTGACTGAGACGAAGGAAGCAGAAGATCGAGAAGGCGGTCCTCAGCGGCGCGCTTCGCATCGGCCTCCACTTTTTCGCGGAATTCTTTTTTCACGAGAGAGATCGCTGTGTTGAGCAGATCGCGGACCATGGACTCAACATCGCGGCCCACGTAGCCCACCTCGGTATACTTCGTGGCCTCCACCTTGAGAAACGGAGCGTTCAGGAGCCGCGACATTCGCCGCGCGATCTCCGTTTTTCCGCACCCGGTCGGCCCGATCATGAGAATGTTTTTTGGATAGATCTCTTCCTGCAGGTCCTCGGGAAGCTTCCTGCGGCGGATTCGATTTCGAATGGCGATGGCAACTGCTTTCTTCGCCGCGACCTGACCTACGATGTGTTTGTCGAGCTCTGCTACAATTTGCGAAGGCGTCAGATTATCCAGATCGTTCATAGTTCCTCGATGGCGATGTTGCGGTTTGTGTAGATGCAGATGTCGGCGGCGATTTCAAGCGATTTCTGAACAATCTCTTTCGCAGACATCTGTGTATTCTGAACGAGCGCGCGGGCAGCAGCGAGCGCGTAGTTTCCTCCCGATCCCACTGCAAGCACGCCGTCATCCGGCGCAATTACGTCCCCTGTTCCGCTGATCAAATACATCTCTTTGCTGTCGGCGACCACAAGCATGGCTTCGAGCCTGCGCAGCATTCGGTCCGTCCGCCATTCGCGCGCAAGTTCGACAGCGGCGCGTCCCACATTGTTCTGGTATTGCTCTGCCTTTTTTTCGAATAGTTCAAAAAGGGTGAAGGCATCCGCAGATGCGCCCGCGAAACCCGAAAGGATTTCGCGTCCGGTCAGCTTGCGGATCTTGCGCGCACCGCTCTTCATCACGGTCGGACCGAGGCTTACCTGGCCGTCCCCGCCAATCACAGTTCGGTTATCGCGCCGCACGCAGAGGATCGTAGTCGAATGAAACTCGGACATGGTCCTTGTTCGCAGGCGCGGCGCGGTCGTAAACTGTTTTAGTCCGAACGAGCGTGCGGGTGGGCGCGGCGGTAAACGTCTTTGAGTCGATCTTTCGAAACGCCCGTATACACCTGCGTGCTTGCGAGGCTTCTATGGCCGAGGAGTTCCTGCACTGCGCGAATGTCCGCGCCTTCATTCAATAAATCCGTCGCCATGCTGTGACGGAAGCGGTGAGGATGAACGCGTCTTGTAACGCCGGCAGAGCGGCCCGCCAGGAGCAGAATTTTCCTCGCGCCGCGGTCTCCAAGAGGTCCACCGTTTCGATTCACAAACAAAGCATCCGTTGTCGGACGAAACTGCGCGCGCACGTCAAGGTACGCACGCAGTGCGCGGCGGGCTTCCTCGCCAAGAAATACAATCCGCTCACGCCTTCCCTTGCCAAGCACCTTGATTTGATCTGCGTCATCGAAAGAGATCGTGCGAAGCGACAACGCTTCCGAAATCCTCATGCCGGTCGAATACAGCATCTCCATCAAGGCGCGGTTGCGGAGCTTTCTTTCAGCGGAAAGCTCTCCCGGCAGATCGGGCATGTCTTCGAGCAGCGTGCGCATCTCCGCATACGGAATAAATCCGGGAAGGCGTTTCTTCGTTCGCGGCGGTCGGATCTCTTTTGCGGGATTCACCTGGAGCAGACCGCGCAGCATCAGAAGAGAATACATTGCGCGAATGCTTGCCAGCTTGCGCCGTTGCGAGCGCGCGTCGATGCGGCGTTTCTTCGCATGACCGTTGTGCATTCCCGCGCCCGTGATGGCGCCGAAAAACGTGCGAAGGTCGGACGGCTCAATCGTCAGAAAATCCAGTCCCTCGCTCTCCACCCAGGCAAAGTATTCGCGGACGTCCGCCATATAGGCGCGGATCGTATGGGGCGAACGGTCTCTCTCCACGGACAGGTAGTCGTGAAACATGGAGAGCACCTGGTCCGGGGTCATAGAGAGATTATCGGCATCCAGGGCCAGCACACATGCCTTGAGATTTCCTGTTGACACACGGCCCGAACACGGCCCGGTGAAAGGGGCATGGCTGAGAAGAAAATCCCGGCTGCGGTCGCAGCAGCATACGAAAAGATCCGCAGAGGAGCAGAGGAAATTCTGCCCGAAGGCGCCATCATCGACAAGCTGATGGAAAGCCAGAAAAGCGGAAAACCTCTGCGCATCAAAGCTGGATTCGATCCCACGGCCCCCGATCTTCACCTGGGCCATACCGTCCTCCTTCGAAAGATGAAGCACTTTCAGGAGCTCGGCCACGAAATCATTTTCCTGATTGGTGATTTTACGGGCATGATCGGCGACCCGACCGGGCGGTCCGCGACCCGCAAACAGATGACCCGCGCCGAAATCGAGCAGAACGCGAAGACCTATTCCGATCAGGTCTTTCGGATTCTCGACAAAGAGAAAACGAAGATCCGGTTCAACTCGGAATGGTGCGACCGCATGAGTTTCGCAGACGTGCTCGGTCTTACGGCGCAGATCACCGTCGCACGCATGGTCGAGCGCGATGACTTCACGAAGCGCCTGAAGGCGGGCGATTCGATCAGCCTCATTGAGTTCATGTATCCGCTCGTACAGGGATACGATTCAGTCGCGCTCGAATCCGATGTTGAGCTCGGCGGCACGGACCAAAAATTCAATCTCCTCGTCGGCCGGGATCTCCAGGAGCGTTTCGGAAAACCAGGACAGGTCATTCTCACCGTGCCGCTCCTTGTGGGTCTCGACGGCGAAAAGAAGATGTCGAAGTCTTACGGCAACTACGTGGGGATCACAGAACCGCCGTATACGATGTTTGCCAAGATCATGTCGATCCCGGATTCGATCCTTCGCAATTACTTTGTACTGCTTACAGATTTTTCCATCGCTGAAATTGAAGAATGGATGAAAGACCCGTTCGAGGCGAAGAAGATCCTCGCGGCAGCCGTCGTGGATGATTATCATCCGGCCGGCAGCGGCAAAGAAGCGCGCAGCACCTGGGAAAAGGAAAAAAGCGAACGCAAGGGGCTCGTTCTCCCTCCCGACGTTCCGGTACTGAAAGTCGCAGGCAAACCGAGCATTCCGCTTGTGCAGGCCATGGTTGACGGCGGCGTGGAAGCAAGCCTCACCGCCGCGCGAAAGCTCATTGAACAGGGCGCGGTGAAAATGGGGGATGATCTTGAAACGATTACCTCCCGCGATCATTCCCTTTCGTTTCCGGGCAAATACACGTTCAAAATCGGCAAGAAGAAATACCTCGTCGTTGAGGGTTGAAGATGTCTGCGCAAGGAGAGCCTGTCCGGCGGCCCAGGCCGCGGATAGAACCAGCGCGAATCGAATGGCGCGACGGAGAACCGTGGTCCCCGCTGTTTGAAGACGTCTATTTCACGAAGGGCTGCGGCGTCGAAGAGTCCACGTACATCTTCCTCGAACAGAACCGCCTGGCTCAACGATTCGCAGAGGGCGGAAACTTTGCAATTCTTGAAACCGGATTCGGAACAGGCCTTAATTTTCTACTGACGGCGCGGCTCTTTGAGACGTCCGCTCCCGACGGGATGCTCCACTTTGTATCCGTCGAAAAACATCCGCTTGCGGTCGACGACCTCGCGCGAGCGCTTTCACAATTTTCAGAACTGGCCGCCGAAAGACTGATCGAACGATATCCGCCATTGGTACACGGTTTTCACCACATTGCGTTTTCAACGCGCGTTTCACTCACCCTCTTATTCGGGGACGTAAGTGAAATGCTGCCGCAGATCTATTCGAGCGCGGACGACAGGGGTAAATTCCAGGCGCTGTTTCTGGACGGATTCTCGCCGCGCACAAACCAGGATATGTGGTCCGAAAACGTAGCCCGCGAACTTGCAAGGCTCTCGGCGAGGGGCACGACGCTCAGTTCGTTTACGGCAGCCGGTCACGTCAGGCGCTCTCTTGAGGCATCAGGATTTCGCATCAAAAAGCAGGCCGGTTTCGGCGGAAAACGCGAAATGATTACGGGAAATTTTGAAGGCGGCGGCAGCAGAGCCCCGGACGGCCCGCCTCTGCGCGAAGTCATTGTGATCGGAGCGGGAATTGCCGGCGCCTCGCTCGCCTGGTCTCTGAAACGGCGCGGCATTGCATGCAGAATTCTCGAAAAAGAAAGCGAGGCTGCAGCCGGCGGCTCGGGAAACCGGCGCGGTGTCTTTCAGCCGGTTCTGGCTGCCGAAGAAACTCCCTGGAGCCGCTGGACGTTAGGCGGCTTTGTTTATCTGACGTCCATTCTCAAAACACTGGAGTTTCCCGCTTCGAAGGAAGGAGTCTTTCAGGCCGCGGAAACCGAAAAAGAGGAGTCCCGCCTCAGGCGGGCGATTGAACATCTCCCGGAGTCGCTCGCGCGGATCGTATCGCAGAAGGAGGCCTCGGCTCTTTGTGGAGTCGGCGTCAGTCATCCCGGTGTCTTTTTTCCGACAGCCGGCTCCCTCTGCCCGGCCGACCTCACGGCTGCGCTGATTCAGGCATCAGGGGCAGAGCTGTCCACACACACGAATGTGAGCGCCGTGACCATCCAGCCCGCTGGAGTCGAACTCCAAACATCCAAGGGAAATTTCTCAGCCGATGCCGTCGCATTCTGTGCCGGCCCGGGCAGCGCGGCGTTCCTGGCCGCTCCGCTGCAGACGACGCGCGGCCAGGTGCATCATATCCCACGCAAGGATTTTCCGGATCTGCGGTGCGTCATCTGCTCGGAAGGATACCTGGTTCCTGGCGAAGACGTCCTGATTGCCGGATCGACCTACAGCCGAACGGATGAATCGACCGAAGTGCACAGGGAAGGACAGGAAAAGATCTTCGCTTCCCTGCGCGAAACGATTCCGGAACTCCCTGAGTTTTCGGGGCTGCTTCCGGGCAGAGTCGGCTTTCGCGTTTCGAGCAAAGATCGTTTCTGCATCTTCGGCCGCGCAGACGAACGGATATTTGCTTCGACGGCGCACGGCTCCCGCGGAATCGTCTCGGCGCCTCTTGCGGCCGAAGTTACGGCTTCTCTGATCGCAGGAACCCCGGTTCCCATAGCGGCGGATCTGCTTGCATATTTTCAGGACCGTTATGCGGTCACGCTCAACCCTCAGAGCGACGGTACGTAGACGGCCGTCTCCGGATCTTCGCTGCCCTTCAGCTTGGCCAGGTAGAGCTGCGCTGCCCCGTCATTCGGGTTTTTTGAGAGCACGAATTCAAAGCAGCGGATAGCGTCCTGCGTATGGCCGATCATCAGCGCGTTGAAGCCTTTTTCGAACTCCACTTTCGTCGCCAGCATCACATCCATGTCCGATCTGGCATCGATGATTTCCACGACAGAAACGGGTCTGCTCTTGCCCTTGACAGGAACGCGTCCGAGAAGACGAAAATGATAGTCGAGCGCATCCTCAAGATTCACCAGGGTTTCGCCGCTGATTAGAATCGAAGAACGGTAGATCTTTGTAAGATTCTCAATGCGCGATGCAACGTTCACAACGTCGGAAATCACGGTGCCTTCCATACGCTCATTCTCGCCGATGATGCCCATGATCAGGCTTCCCGTATGAATGCCTATCCCGACCCGGACAGCCTCGCGTCCTTTTTCCTTTCGTTCAATGTTGTAACCTGCAATTTCACGCTGCATGTCGATCGCGCTTTTCACGGCATCGTCCGCGCCGCCAGGAAAAAGCGCCATCACAGCGTCCCCGATGAATTTGTCGATGAAACCGTTGTGGTTGCGGATGATCGGTCCCACGCGCGAAAGGTATCCATTGAGAAATTCAAAGTTTTCAGCGGGAGAAATCTTCTCGGACATCGCTGTGAAGTCGCGGATGTCCGCAAACAGAACCGTCATTTCCTTTTGTATATGATCGCCCAGCTTCACGTCGGTGATGCTGTCTTTTTCCATGTAGCCCAGGAATTCCGCCGGCATGAAACGAGTGTATGCCTGGTTGGTGTCAATGAGACGCACCGTCAGGTCTTCCACCGCAACGTATGCTTCCGCAAGGCCCCTCGCCGTCACGAGCCCGTCAACTGCAAGGAAGATCAGGAGCCCCATCGAAGAGAGCGAAGTCGTGTCCAGAAGATCGCGTGAATTCAAGCCGTCGTTGATCACGGCAACAAAAAGAATGAGCGCGCCGCCGAGAAGAAGGGCTGAGCCTTCTCTTCCGCGCCGAAGGCTGTCGAGCAAAAGATACAACGCGTATCCGCACTGCAGAAGAAATGCGATCTGCAGGAATGCCAGAGCCTGCGTAAAGAGGGCCGGCGAAAGCACAAGGACTGCGAGACAGAGAACGCCGGAGATTCCGTAAAGAGCGGGGATGATCCACTTCGGCACGGAAAGCCGAAGGCTGACCGAAAGCAGGTGCACGAAAACAGGCGCGGACATGATCCAGGAAATGTATTCTGCCTTCAGCATGATCCTGTAAGGCATCGAAACGTAGAGCGGCAGAAGGTGGGAGCCGCTGACGAGATGATGCGTCAATCCCGCAGCGCAGAGCAGCGCAGAGAACAGGTGAGAGGTTTCGCGGCGCCTGAGAGCGAATAACGCCAGCTGATAGAGGAGGATCATCCCCAGGCCCGTCCCGACGGCAACTTCCAGAGAAATCCGCTGAACGAGGAACGCATGAATCATGTCCTCGCTGCCGAGCAGAATCCGGCCTGCCGACATTTCGTAGTTATCGAAATTCGCAATCTGGAGAACCACTTCGGATTCGCTTCGCGCAGAAACGAACGCGGCCGCGGGCCGCGAAGACGGCTCGTAGCTGGCCGCCTCGCAGTCCGGCTTGCCGCTCTGGGCGACCTGCTGGCCGTTCCAGAACAATCGATACGACGCTTCCTGACCGAGCGCAACCAGACCAAGCTGACCGGATTCAGGCAGGAGAAGTTTTAAACGAAACGTCGCACAGCCGCGATTCTGTCCGGCGCGGTGAAGGTCGTTATCGTCAGGAATTTCGATGGGCGTGAACGATCCACGCGAACGAGGTTCAATCAGTTCCGGAGCGTAATGCCATTGACCGGACAGGCGCACAAGGCCGGGGAATTCCCGGAGGTCGAGCACACCCTTCTGCGCCCGGGCATCCTGCGGCTGTACGCAGGCAAGAACCGAGGAACAAACAAGCAGGCAAATGATCAGCCGGAAACAAGCGTTCACAATTCATGGGCGACACTTGCAAGCCCCCCTGTCAGCCACTTTCCGAGCCGGGGGGATGTGATTTGCGTCAGGTTCCCGCCTATTTCTTCTTCGCAGACTTGCCGGATTTTGCGGGCGGCTTCTTCGCCTTGCCGCTCGAAGCCGGCTTCCCGGCTGGACTTTTTGCGGCCGACGAAGGCGCGGCAGAAGTCGAATGCCCGCCTTCGATGGAGAAGCCGTCGACACGAGAGAGAGTCTCCGCGAAACGAATCACATCGCTGTCGCGAAAGTGTGCGCCCGTGATCTGAATGCCGATCGGCAGACCGGCGCTGTCGCGGCCGGCCGGAACATTCATGGCCGGAACGCCGCCCAGGTTCGCGGCAATCGTAAGAATGTCAGATTGATACATGGCGATCGGATTCGCCGCTTTCTCGCCTATCTTGAACGCTGTGGTCGGCGACGTCGGCTGAAGAATAAAATCGAGATTCTTAAAGAATTCTATATATTCATTTCGCACAAGGGCTTTCGCCTTCTGCGCCTTGCCGTAGTATGCGTCAAAGTAGCCGGCAGATAGAACAAACGTGCCAAGCAGAATCCGCCGCTTTACTTCCGGACCGAATCCTTCCGTTCTTGATCGAATGTAGATTTCCTTCAGGTCTTCGCTTTTTGATCTGTGACCGTAGCGAATTCCGTCGTAGCGGCTGAGAT
>CAZUJO010000142.1:6433-8773 GCA_964619995.1 uncultured Leptospiraceae bacterium | reverse complement strand
GCTTTGATCTGGCAAGCGCGCTCGCCCGGGAACTTCATGCGGTCGATCGGCTCTCCGCATTTTTTGACATCATCCACCAGGACCCCGTGCTCTCCCGCGTGAAGCTCATCGCCGAACCGTGGGATCTGGGAGAAGGCGGATATCAGGTCGGGAATTTTCCCGTTCAGTGGACCGAGTGGAACGGTCACTACCGCGATTGCACGCGCCAGTTCTGGATTGGCGGCCGTGTGGCCCGCGAGTTTGCAACGCGTCTGACGGGTTCCAGCGACCTCTATCAGTCCGCGGGACGCAGACCCTATGCAAGCATCAACTTTGTGACCTGCCATGACGGCTTTACGCTTCTCGATCTCGTCAGCTACAATCACAAGCACAACGAAGCGAACGGCTGGAACAACACAGACGGAAACGATCACAATCTCAGCTTCAATCACGGCGAAGAAGGCGAAACGAAGGATCCGACGATCCGCGCCACGCGTTACCGTCAGATGCGGAACTATCTGGCCACACTGCTCCTTTCGCAGGGCGTCCCGATGATCAACATGGGAGATGAGATTGCCCGCACGCAGAAGGGAAACAACAACGCCTACTGCCAGGACAACGAGATATCATGGATCAACTGGGACTTAACGCCGGAGCAGACGAAACTTCTTGAGTTTGTGCGAAAGTTGATTCACCTGCGCCGCCAGAGCCGGGTGCTTCGCCGCAACAATTTCATGCGGGGCGGACCGGCCGACACAGAGCGGGATATGGTGTGGCTGCATCCGGAAGGACGCGAGATGGGTCAGCACGAATGGGCGGACGATCTCGGCATGTTTGGATGCATCATCGACGGACTTCATCCGGATGAGCATCGCAGCCTGTACGAAATCGGAGAGGCCGACGAAGACATTGAGCCGCTCTTGATTGTCTTCGCGCGAAGCGCCGGCACGTTTCAGATTCCGAAAGAGCCGCGCACTTCCTGGTATCGAATTCTCGATTCAGAGATGAATCCGCCTGTTTCCGTGAAACCGGGAACGGAACTGGATTTGATGGCGCAGACCATCTCTGTATTCCGTCCGGACCGCCGCGTCTAATTGACAGGAGCACTCGTTGGAATCACAGGAACCGTCAAAGCTCGAACTTCTTGCGCGAAAAGCCGGCGTGTCTCTGGACTACCACGACATCGACGGAACGCTCCATACGGCGTCTGCCGAAGCGCTCACTGCGATCCTCTCGGCCATGGGTTACGGCGCGGACACCGACGCCGAACTCGATCGTTTGAAAGAGATGGAAAGCCGGCGGATTCTCGATGAGTGCATCGTCCTCTCAATCTACGAACCTGTGTTTCGCATGCGTCTCTCTGTCGAGGCCGCATCTCAAATCGAACTGCGCCTTGAACTCGAAGGCGGGCTGACGCTTGCAGTGCGTCCCGAGATGGTTTTGAAATCGCAGGAGACTGTGCGCGGCCAGGTCATGGGTGAGTTCGACGTGAATCTCCGCGATTCCATTCCGCCCGGCCAGCACATGATCACCGTTATGCGGTGGAAAGAACCCATTGCACATGCGGTGCTGTTCGCATGTCCCGACGCATGCTATCTGCATCCTGAGATTGAAGACGGAAAGAACTGGAACGGAATCTGGCTTCAGCTGTATGCCCTCCGGTCCCGCGCGAACTGGGGCATTGGAGACATGGGCGATCTGCTGGAACTTGCCCGGATCGCTTCGAGCAAAGGGATTCGCATTCTAGGGCTTTCGCCTCTCCACGCGCCGTTTCTGATGCGCCCGGATTTTCGAAGCCCGTACTCGCCCTCAAGCCGGCTTTACAAAAATCCCATGTTCCTTTCCATTCCCATCCTGCCGGGTTTCGCCTCTTCGCAGAGGGCGCAGGAACTCATGCGCGGCGAGGAATTCCAGTCATTCCTTCGCAATCATTCCGGAGAGGAGCGGATCGATTTCGCATCTGTGTACCGCTGGAAGCTGCGGTTCCTCGAAATTCTTTTTGATGATTTCCTTTCGCGCGCAACCGATGCGGCCTCCAATCCGGGCCCCGATCTGAACTACCGCGGGGAAGGCGAAGACTTCCGCGACTACCTGGAAGACGGAGGCGCGGAGCTCGAACGTCAGGCGCTCTTTGACGCTCTTGAGGAGAGGTTCACGGATCCGCCGGACCGTCCGGCAGGGTTTCACGGATGGCCCGAGGCATACCGCGATGCGGCGAGCGATTCGGTCAGCGCATTCAGGCGCGCCAATTGGAAGCGCGTGTTGTTCTACTGCTATCTGCAATACTTGATGGATGCTCAGTTTCGCGAAGTCAGCGCCGCCTGTCTTGAGCTCGGCGTTTCCCTGTACGCGGATCTTGCC
>CAZUJO010000142.1:0-6423 GCA_964619995.1 uncultured Leptospiraceae bacterium | reverse complement strand
CGTCGGTTCGCATCCAGCGGGGGCGGAAGTCTGGGGCAGGAAGGATTCCTTCGTTCAGTCGGCTTCTGTGGGCGCGCCGCCGGATCCGTTTGCGCCTCAGGGCCAGGACTGGGGTCTTCTTCCTCTGCATCCGAAACGTCTGGTTTCAGACCGTTATGCGCCCTTCATCGAGCTCCTGGAACGCAACATGCCGGAGCGCGGACTCGTGCGCATCGACCACGTCATGGCATTGTGCCGGCTCTACTGGGTCGTGCGGATCGGCGAGTCCAAAGAGGGCGCGTATGTTGAATACCCGTTCCAGGATCTACTGCGGCTTGCGGCGCTCGTCAGTCAGAAGAAGAAATGCATGGTGATCGGGGAAGATCTGGGCACGGTTCCCGGTTATTTCCGGGCCGCCCTTGAGAAAGCAGAGCTCTTCTCCTGGAAAATTCTATTCTTTGAAAGAGACGGGGAAGCTTTCAAATCGCCGCAGCAGTATCCGCGAAGATCGATTGCAACCCTGAACACGCACGACCTTCCCACATTCCTGGGCTGGCTCGAAGGCGAAGACATTCGTGTGAGAGAAGCGCTCGGCCTCGTCCCATCGTTCGAATCAGAGAAGGCCATGCGGGACCGTCTGCTCGACATCGCGCGGGCGAAATCATTCGTCGATGCGAAGAACGGCGAAACACCGGCCGACCTCTGCCTTCTTCTGTACAGGAAGCTTCTCGGCGCGAGCGCCGCGATCCGGCTCGTTTCGCTTTACGACCTGTTCGGCGAAGAAGACCAGCCGAATCTGCCTGGCACGACGGACGAGTACCCGTGCTGGGCGATGAAAAATAAACGGATGGTGCATGAGCTGGCGGAGATGCCGCTCTTTCAGTCCCTGTTCGCGGATCCGGGCGCGCCCTGAAGTCTTTAGAGGATCTTGCTGCGCTCTTCCTGCAGTTTCTTGTTGGCCTGTTCGAGCTCGGAAATGCGGTCGAATGATTTCTTCAGTTCGTTCGTGCTCAACTCGGAAACTGCTTCCTGTGCCTGGGCTGTTTTTTTGACCTCAATGAGTTCGCGGCGCGTATAGTCATTGATGGTTTCGTACATCTTGATGATTTCGTAGGCGTTGGAAAGCTCCTGCTCTGTGAGCTTCGCAATCTTCTCATAGACCCTCGTAAGGTGTTCAAGGGTTGCAATTTTATGTTCTGGAGTTTCTCCCTGCGCCATGAGGCAAGGAGCACCGGTTTTGCCCGATCGTCAAAACAATTTTAAATTGCGCCGCAAGGCGCAAACAGCGGAGTGTACGCGTGATTGAAGTAAAAGAAGTGAGCCGATCGTTCGGCGACTTTACTGCGGTCCGCGGTGTCAGCTTCACCGTGGACAAGAAATCCGGGATCACGGGTCTGCTTGGACCAAACGGCGCGGGGAAGACAACGACCATGCGCATGATCACCGGTTACCTTCGCCCTACCTCCGGCGATATTCTCGTGGATGGACAGTCCGTGCGAGATGAGGAGCAGCTGCAGTCGATCAAGCGGCGCATCGGCTATCTGCCGGAAACCACACCTCTCTACCCGGAGATGCTTGTTTCAGAATTCCTGCGCTTCATGGGCGAGGTGCGTGGGGTCTCGGGCGCAGAACTTGAAAAGTCGGCCGAAGAGATGGTCGAGCGGCTTGACCTCGGCAGTCATCTTTACTCGCCCATTGGAATTCTCTCGAAGGGTTTTCGCCAGCGCGTGGCGCTGGCAGGCACGTTGATTCATCATCCGGAAGTCATCATCCTTGATGAGCCGACCTCAGGACTCGATCCGAATCAAATTTCGGAGATTCGCGCGCTCATTCAAGAGCTCGGGAAGACCGCCACGTTGATCCTTTCGACGCACATCCTTCAGGAAGTTGAGGAACTCTGCTCGCGCGTGATCATCGTAAACCGGGGCCGCGTTGTGGCGGATGAAACTACGGCGATTCTAAAAAGCGCGCATGCCTGTTCTGTTGTGGCGCGCGGCGCTGACGTCGAGAAGAAACTGTCTTCCATATCCATAGTGAAGTCGGTGGCAAAAGGCGAAGCGCACAGAGACGGATTTTTTCAATACATCTGCGAAGTCCGCGAGGACGCGCCGGAGAAGCTGTTTGCGGAGCTGTCCGGCAAATCGCTGGAAGTGCGCGAATTTGCCCCGATTGCCAGGTCTCTCCAATCCGTGTTTGAGGAGCTTACGAATTGAAGTTCTTATTTAGGCGCGAACTATCTAACTATTTTAATACTCCGATCGGCTACGTGTTCGCCGTGGCCTGCTTGTTTTTCAACTTCACCTTCTTCTTTGCCGGCATCTGGGCGATTCCGGATCTTTTCCCGGCATTCTGGGATGCGCGCAGCGCATCGATCCGGGCGTACATGAACCTTCTGCCGCTCACCTTCATCCTGATGGTGCCTGCAGTCAGCATGCGTGTGTGGGCAGAAGAAAGAAAGTCAGGCACGCTCGAACTGATCTCCACCCTCCCGCTGCGTGAAGTGGACCTTGTGGTCGCCAAATTCTGCGCTGCCTGGACTTACGTAAGCGTCCTTGTGGTCGCATCGCTGCCGCTTGCCGTTACGATCTGGTTTATGGGTCACCTGGACTGGGGGAGCACGCTGGCGCTCTATGCAGGATCGATCCTCATGGCTGGCGCTTACGTGAGCACGGGAATGGTGATCTCCGCTCTGACGAAAGAGCAGATCGTAGCATTCATCATTACCTTCTTCATCAGCCTCTACATGTTCATTTCAAACTACTACATTGTCTCGCAGCACCTGAACCCGGCGGCGGCTCGCGTGATCGGATTTTTCTCGCACAGCCATCATTTCACGAGCTTCTCGCGGGGCCTGATCGATGCGGCTGACGTGATGTACTACGTATCGTTTATCGGGCTCATGCTTTCGGCAAACGTCTGGATCCTCAGGAGGGAGAGATAATATGAATTCCCTGAAATCTCTTCTTTCGCGGCTGAATCACAATCCTGTTTTTGTCCGCGTCAACGTCGTGATTCTGTTCTTGCTCCTCAACGGAGTGGCCAGTTCCTGGAATTGCCGCTGGGATCTGAGCCGGGACAAAGTGAACTCGGTCACAGACAGCACCGAGAAGGTTTTCGCGTCCGTGCGTGATCCAATTCTCGTCGAAGCCTACATTACGTCGGATCTTCCGGGTGAACTCAAGGCAATGCTCAGCCCGATCCAGTACCAGCTCGATGAGATTGCGCGCGTCGGCGGCAAGAAAATCCGTCTTCGCGTCATCAATCCGGATACCGAAGAGAAACGTCAGGCGGCAGAGCAGCGCGGCGTTCAGGGTGTGCCTTTTGAGCAGCAGAAGGTCGATGAAGTGAGCCAGCGGCTCGGTTACTTTGGCGTCTACATTCAGTCCGGCGATAAGTCCGTGGTTCTTCCCCTTGTAGAAGAGGGAAGAATCATCGAAGACTTTGAATACAGGCTCCTGCGCGAAATCAAGACTTTGAACCGCAAGGACGGACCGTCGGGTCTTGGATTTGTCCGCGCCCAGGGCACTGCCGACACAAAAGGAATCAATCAGTATCAGGAGCCGGACAAGGACAATGTGTTCGGCTTCTATACGCTTTTGCAGCGCGGGTTCGGAACAGTTGCTGAAGTCGATCTGAGCAAACCCGTCGACAGGGACGTGGAGACGCTGATCCTGATCGGCTTACCGCGGTTTGACGATGCGCAGGCCTATCACCTGGATCAGTTCATCATGCGCGGCGGGAACGTCATCGCAATGCTGCGCGGCTATGAGTTTCAGCTGCAGCCCGTTGATCCGCGCTACGCGCGAGCGGGAATTGGAGGGCAGGGGCGCGCGTTCGCCAATGTTCCCCAGGAAGACTTAAAGAAATTCAACCAGTTCTTTTCGAAATACGGCGTTGCGGTCCGCGGCGAAGCGCTGTTTGAACCGGAACTCGCAGCGCCCGAAATGGACATCCAGGGACAGTTTGTTCAGAAAGTGCGCAACCCTTCGTGGGGCGTTTACTCCCGCGACACAGGAACCATTGTTTCTGATCTGCCAGCCGTTCGCGGCGTGCAGCAGGTTGTGTTTCCGTGGTTCTCGGGCCTTGACATAGCTGCGACAAAGCAGCCAGAAGTGAGCTTCGTGCCGCTCGCCATCTCCACTCCGGATGCCATCTCAAAGGAAACCGCGCCTCTCGGCCTGCGCGAAATGCAGCAGATTGGACGCGATCCATCGGATGTGCGTGTGGACCGCCCGGTTCCCGTTGCAGTCCTTGCCTCCGGCAGATTCCAGAGCGCATTTACGGCGAAAGAAGTTCCGAAAGGCGAAGACGCGGCGGCATTTCGCGCGGCGCAGTCGGCCAGCACGAAATCATCTCTCATCGTGCTTGGTTCTGCCTACATGGTTTCTGATATTCTGCTGCGAAACGAACCGAACTTCCAGATCTTCCGAATCAATCAGGCATTCATCATGAACCTGGTGGAAGCGGCACAGGGTCAGAATGACCTGGCGAGCGCCCGCGCGCGCGTTGCGGGAATTGACTACATCCGGCCGCTGTTTGCGCGCGACGAAAGCCTGCAGAGCAAGTTTGAGAAATTCTTCATGTGGTTTCACATCCTTCTTCTGCCCGTTCTCCTCGGTGTTTACGGCGCACGCCGCCTCTCACTGCGAAACCGCCGGCGCGGACTGGAGGAAGCGAAATGAACGCTCTTTTTGGAAAGATCCGGTCAAATCCCGGGGTTACATTGTTTTTTGCCAACGTCGGTCTCGTCATTGTTCTGATCCTCGTTCAGGATCCGTTCGGAATGTTTAAGACCGGTTATGCGGGCGCGCGGCCTCTTCTTCGCGTAAGCCAGGAAGACGCTGTTTCGATTGAAATTGAAAGTCCTGACCGGCCGCTCCTGCGCCTCGTGCGAAAAGATAAGCTGAATGTGAAAAAGAATGAGCCCGCCGAGTTCGTCTGGGAAGTCGAACAGGCAGGCGCGAAATCAAAGCTTACAGCCGATCGCGAGCGCGTGCGCGATCTCTTCTCCGGAATCGAGAAGGCGCGCCGCTATTACGGCATCAACCGGTCCGCCGAAAGCGAAAAAGACGCTGAGATGGGCCAGGACAGCAAAGGAAGACTTCTCTGCATGCAGGTCCGGATCACAAACGCGAGCGGCAAGATGAGCTCGCTGTGCGTCGGAAAGTCCAGTCTTCGCGGCAACGATTCCTACGTTCGACTCAACGACGAAGATACAATCTTTCTTGTAGAAGAAAACCTTCGCACTGCATTCGGTTCGGGCGATCCAGAATATTTCCGCAACCGCAGGCTCCTGCCTGAGATTACGAAAGAAGAAATCACGGGGATCAATGCATCCGGAACCGGAAAGCCGGTTCAAATCACGCGGAATGGATCTGCCTGGCAGATGATTTCGCCGGTTCCGGGAAATGTGAACACATCGGAAATGAACCTGCTGCTCGGCGACATCATCGAATGGAAGGCCGTTTCTTTCCCGCGCGAAATCCCGAAGGATCTCGACCGCAAGAAATCTCTGCGCATCGAGATTCAGTACAAGCAGAACATGACGGATCTGAAAACGGCTTCGTTTGAAGTGCTCGGACAGAAGGACTTCAGCTCTTACATACTGAAAGATGCGGACGGAAATCTATTTGAAATCACGTCCCTCTATCTTTCGCATCTGCTTGAGCCGGAAGAAAAGCTGATCGAGAAATCAGAGCGCCGCTGAGTACGAGCGGCTCCGTGCCGTTAGGGCCGCCTGGTTTGCCAGCGCAGGCGGTCCTTCTCAGTTGAGGCCCTTAGTTGCAGGCCTGAAGCGGGTAGCAGACTTCCTGGGCTATGTTCATCTGGTGTTCGCCTACCTGCGAATCGCGGAATGTGGCAAAGCGTCCATCCGGCAGCGCCATGCAGTACATGTTTTCTCCTTTGTCCTGGTAGTACAGTGCGCCGTAGAGCTCGGGCGTCACTTTGTCCTGGAAGCGGACGCGGAAGGTCATTCCGTAGTGGCGGATCATATCTTTTTCTGACGTTACACGCTTTACCACCGTTTGCTTGAGGCCCTTGCCTGTCGGGCATTCAGCCGGAACGTCATTGAAATACGTGACCACGCCGCGCGGAGGAGGAGTGACCGGCTGCGTTGGATGGGTGGCCTGTTCGGGCTGCTGAAGGCACGATGCGGTGAGCGCCAGAACGGCGATGAATTTGACACTGTTTCTGGACGATAATTTGCTGACTGCGGTTTTCATGTTTCGAGTTCCTACTACCCCTCTGGAAGAGAAAGAAGATTCCAGGTTTGCTCCGTTTGCTGTCAAACACTCATTCAGCGGCGGCCGTCAGTTTCCTGAGGATTCTCAGGAAGAGCGCACCTGCTTTCAGCGGGACCGCGACCGAATCATTCATTCACGTGCCTTCCGCCGCCTGGGATACAAGACGCAGGTTTTCGTAAACTCTGAAGGAGACATGTTC
>CAZUJO010000141.1:0-8797 GCA_964619995.1 uncultured Leptospiraceae bacterium | reverse complement strand
GGAGCCGCCCGTCCTTCCACATGACAGACAACAGGAACTTCGCCGCTTTTTCCGCCCGTTCTGTAAGACCCCGGTCTCCGAATACCGCCCCGGCGCGCGCAAGCGAAGAGATCATGAGTGCATTCCAGCTGGTGAGGATTTTATCATCACGCAGCGGCCGAATGCGGGTCGATCGCGCAGTGAGGAGCAGATGACGTACTCTTGCGATCGTTTCGTCCCATTCACCGGCTGCGAGTGAATGAGCGCGAAGGAATTCCTCGCGCGTCACTCCTTCATGAAGTATGTTCTTCCCTTCAAAGTTGCCCCGCGCGGTTACTCCGTAGAAACGGCTCAGCTGTTTTCTGGTTTCCGCGGAGAATGAGTTTTCGCGCAGAATGGAATCGAATTCTTCCGCCGTCCATACATAGAACTTCCCTTCTTCGCCTTCGCTGTCGGCGTCTTCTGCGGAATAGAAAGCGCCTTCGGGCGATGTCATGTCTCTCTGAATGTATTCAAAGATATCGAGCGCCCAGGCTTTGTAGCGTTCGTTTCCGGTGATGCGGTAGGTCTCGGTGAGAACACGCGCGAAGAGCGCATTGTCATAGAGCATTTTTTCGAAGTGCGGAACGAGCCAGTCGTGATCGGTCGCATAACGCGCAATCCCTCCGCCGATCTGATCGTAAATCCCGCCGCGCTTCATCGCATCGCAGGTGTTCTCCACCATTGCCAGAATCGTCTCATCGCCGGTCGTTTCAAAGTGTCTCAGAAGAAAGTGAAGGTTGAGGCTGGGAGGAAATTTGTTCGGCCCATTCGAAAGGAAACCGCCGCGCAGATCATCAAAGCTGCGGCGGAAATGCGATGCCGCTGCGGCGAAGACACCGGAGTCCGGAATGTTCCCCGTTCTATTTTCGCGTGTCTGCAGGAAGGCGGTGAGCGATTCTGCGCTCTCCAGCATCTTCGGGCGGTCTTTGTGCCACATGTTTGCGATGGTTTCAAGAACCTGGCGAAAGCTGGGCCGCCCGTATGCGGGATTCGGGGGAAAATAAGTCCCGCCTGTGATCGGTCTCAAATCGGGAGTGAGGAACATGTTCAGCGGCCAGCCGCCGTGCTGACCCATGGC
This sequence comes from uncultured Leptospiraceae bacterium, assembly GCA_964619995.1. Classification (GTDB taxonomy): domain Bacteria; phylum Spirochaetota; class Leptospiria; order Leptospirales; family Leptonemataceae; genus JAEUSB01. The sequence continues at coordinate 7,698 of CAZUJO010000141.1, read as the reverse complement.
GTGAAGCGCCTTCATGTAGATTGCATCGACGTCGGGCCTCTCTTCGCGGTCCACCTTGACAGGAACAAAGTGCTCGTTCAGGTAGGCGGCCGTTTGTTCATCTTCGAACGATTCGCGCTCCATCACATGGCACCAGTGACACGTCGCATAACCAATCGAAATCAGGATCAGTTTGTCCTCGGCCCGCGCTTTCGCGAACGCTTCCTCGCCGAAACTGTGCCAGTCGACGGGGTTGTAGGCATGCTGGAGCAGATACGGGCTCTTTTCCCGGATGAGTCGATTGGGCTTTTTTGCGGGCGTGTTCATGTGTTTTTTTTTCCTTGCAAGCGAGCAGAACCGGGTCATCTCGGACCCAGGAGACTTCTATGATCAATCAATATTTCGCCAGAATCCTCTTAGCAACAGCCGCAGCTCTTCTGGCAGCACAGTGTTCTTCCTCCCAGACAGAATCGGACGCTCCCGCCGAGCGCGGCCAGGTCCCTACGACGGGATGCCTGCAGGGCGACTGCGCGAACGGTGACGGCACATTCGTATACAACGGCGGAGACAAATACCTCGGCACATTTAAGAACGGGGTCCGCGAAGGAAAAGGCACGCTCGATTACGCTTCCGGCGATCAGTATGTTGGAGAATTTGCAGGCGACAAGCGGAACGGCAACGGCACCTACAAGTTCGCAAACGGCGACGTCTATGTTGGACAGTTCCGTGACGGCGAGAGAAATGGGACGGGCGTCTACACATTCAAAGAAGGACCCGTATTCGAAGGATCGTTCTCGAACGATGGAAAGTCAGGCAGCGGCTCTCTGAAGACCGGCGAAAAGCTCCGCAAATGCGAGCTGCAAGACCGCAAGATTGTCTGCGAAGCAGATGCATCTGCTCCGGCGCCGGCTGCGGATTCATCCAAGAAGTAACCTCTATTCCACAATTGCCTGCCCGTCGGGCAGGCAATCTCAATCCCAGCTGAAACTTACATGATGGGGCATAGCCCCCTTCAATTTCTTCTTTCCCTCGCCTGAAATCTTTGTCCCCGTGATGATCAGCGCGTTGAGGTGCTTCAGCGCCTTCAGGTGATTGATCGATGCATCTGTAATCTTCGTTTTTTCAAGCTCAAGGACGCGCAGAGATGAAAGACTCTTCAGCTCGGCCACATTTGCGTCTGCGAGCTTTGAACCGGATAGTTTGAGGGCCAGCAGTTTCGAGAGAGGCTTGAGGGCGGAGATTCCCTTGCCGGTTACTTTTGTTCCGCTCAGATTCAGGTCGTCGAGCTTTGTCATTCCGCCGATCGCTGCAAAGCATTCGTCCGAAACCCCGGTGTTCTCAAGATTCAGCTTCTGTAATTTCTTGAGTTTCTTTAGCTTCGCAATGCCCGCGTCCGTGATCTTCGTTCCGGAAAGATCGAGTTCCTGAATCGGAAGGCCTGCGATGATCTCGCATGCCCTGTCCGTAATCTGTGTTCCCGGCAGCTCGAGGCGTTCCATGTGTTCGAGCTCAGCGAATTTCGCCACCGCTTCGTCAGATACGGGCAGGGAGTTTGCGCGCAGCCAGCGCAGGTTTTTCATGCGCGCGATTTCCGCAAACCCCCTGTCTGTCACCGGACATTCGTCGATGAAGAGGCGGGAGAGCGTTGGAATTCCAGCCAGGATCTTGAGCCCGGCATCCGTGACCTTTGTTGCCGAGAGAACGATCGCTTCGATGTGCTGGCATTTTGCAATGTGTTCCACGGCTTTGTCCGTGATGTTCGGGCAGTTGGAAAGAACCACTTCTTTCAGTGCGGGGAGAAGGTAGATCCAGGACAGATCCTCGTCGCCCGTATCGGAAAAAGAACAGTTTAAATCATCGAGCTTCTTGAGTTTGTTGAGAGGCGTATCCCATCGCTCGCTCATCGATTTGAGCGCGGCCATTTCTTCGTCCGTGTACGCGGTTACCGCCGGAGGCTTTTCGCCTTTCAGGAGCGCGACAATGTCATCGTGGCCCTCTGCTTCCGCGAAGCTGATCGGGGTTTCGCCGTCGCCGTCCTTCGCGTTTGGTTTCGCTCCCTTTTCGAGCAATGCCTGCACGAGCGCCCGCATTCCCTGGCTGGCTGCCCAGTGCAATGCAGTCTGTCCGGAGAAGTCCTTGATGGAGACTTTTGCGCCGGCCCGCACAAGAGCGAGCGCTGCGGCCTCTTGTTTGTCAAACGCTGCGGTAAACAGCGCAGTCTGCTCAGATACGTTCTTGATGTCGGGATTCGCTCCGCGCGCAAGAAGCATCTCAACGATTTCTGTGAATCCTGATTTCGCCGCGAAATAGAGCGCCGTCTCGGTTCGTGTGGTCGTGCTGTCCAGGGAAGGGTTTCGCTCAAGGAGCATGCGCACGGCTTCCGTCTGCCCGGCCTGCGCCGCGAGCATAAGCGGAGTATGACCCTGAAATGTTTTTGCTTCTATGTCAGCCCCGTGATCGAGAAGCCCCTGCATGATCTCGGTATTGCCTGCTTCCGCAGCCGTATGAAGAGCGGTGTATCCTGTTTTCTGGTCGACTGCGTTTACGTTGGCGCCGCTCTCAATCTGTTTGAGCAGGGATTTCCAGTCGCCTGCGCGGGCTGCTTCAAAGAACGGCGCGGCCTGGGCCTGCGCCGCTTCTGCGGCGGCTCGTTCCGCGTCTGCGGCATCGTATTCCGCGAGGACCGCATCCAGGTCTTCGTCTTCGGCTTCCTCGAGTGAATCAAACAAGGCGGCGAGGTTTGGATCGCCGAGCTGTTCGGCGGATCTCTTCGCGCCCATCCATGTTGCCGAGATACAGTTTCCCGTTTCGGAGGAAATCCAGTAGGATGCGTTCTTGTATGCTGAATAGGCCGATACGAAATCGCCGTCCTTCTCAAATGCCTGAGCGGCGAGAAACCAGTGTTTGCCGCAGGACTGCTTTGCTGCCATGGCCTCGACTGCCGGCCATGAGTGGCTGCTGCCGTATTCCTTCTTTCCGTCATGTTCAACGACATACTTTGACGCCTGACGAATGGTCTTATAGTCTCCGTCGAGCTGTATGTCCATGGTTGCAATCTTCCATGCGAGCGAACGATCCACTTTGTCTGGATCACTTTCCATCCACGCCTTGAAGAGTTCGATCCAGACTGCGGGATAGTCGGGGAAATCTTTGTAGAGCTTTTCCCATGCTTCCGCCTCTGCGCCGTCTTCGCTGAGAGAATGAAACCGGGTCAGCGCGCTCGCATCGCCTTCTGCAAGTCGGTAGTGATCGGACTCATTCCCGCCGAGTTCATCGGCGAGCATCGCTTCGATGACTGCCTTCGCGCGTCCCTCTTTGTCTCCGAAGAATTCAGCAAGTTCCAGGATTGCATCTTTCTTGTCTTCGAGCTCGTCGCGCTCGGCGTCCTCGTATTTCGTCAGATGCACGGCAACAAACGTGGCCAGCGAGCTCGCAATGGTTTCGCCCGGGTCACCCGAGTGCGGCACCTGCATGACCGGCCATTCTTTGATGGGACGGCCTGGAATCGGCCGAAGAGCAGCGATATCTCCCGTGGAAAATCCGGAGATGGGGAGAAATCCGAAGCCGCCCCAGTTGAACGCAGGGTCCCCGAAATTTCCGGAATAGATTCCCATAATGCGCAGATCGTCGAGCAATTCCGCGCCCGGTGTGTTATCATCGAGCAGCTCCTCAAGGAACTTTGAGACGCTCGATGTGTTGATCATGGCAACAGGCGAAGCCCCGGCACAGGAGAATCAAGCAGTTTCTCGCGTTCTGCGGAAGAGCGGAGTTTAAGCAGGCGGCGGTTTCTTGAAACCAACGCGCAAACGGAATCGCGAGAGCGACCAGATTCGTTCCAGGATTCGGCCGTCAGCCGCGTGTACGTTGCGAGGATTCGTTCGCAGGATACGAACGGCCTCTTCCTCGGTCACGCCCGCGGCTTCCAGGTGCGAAGGGGAGAGCGTGACTGCGATTTCTCCGCGGGGAGAGGGAGGTGCGCCGACCAGAATTCGAATCCAGGAATGGGTCAATGCCCTCGCCAGCTCCGCGTCGACCCGCGCGCCTTCGATCGCCGCTTCCTGCGCTGCGTTTGATTCAAACGAGCGGCGGGCCGTCAAATAGAGCAGAGCCCGCGCGAATTCCGGATTGTTTCTCACGAGTGCGTCGAGGTCCTTCCCGTCCGCGACGGCCAGTATCACGTCGGTGCGGCACACGGCGGTTGCGCTGCGCGGGATTCGTCCGGCGATCGCCATTTCGCCGAGTATTTCGCCAGGGCCGAGCTCCGCGAGTTCCTGATCTGCTTCGCCGATTTTCTTGGTAACGCGCACTTTGCCCTGACGGACCATGAAGAATTCGTCTCCCGTTTCGCCTTCGTGAATCAGGATCGTTCCTGCTGGAAAATAGCGGATGTCCTGCATCATCGTTTCAGGCTGCACGAAGAGCCGGCGTACCACGTTTCTGCCGGGGAAGCGAAGGATGGACCGAAGCCCTTCACGTATCTCGATCAGCCGGATTCGCCGGACAAATCTGCGAAAATCCCTGGTCGTTTCGCGGAATACAACAACGCTGCCAAATTCCTGGCGAAGGTTGCGGTGATTGTCCCAGACGACTCTCGCTTCCACAACGGGAGAGACGATCCGCCCGCGGGAAAACGAAAGGCGAAGGGTCTCTCCAATCTTCAGCGGCAGGGCGGTTTTCAGGAACGTTCCGGTTTGTGAGACATCGTAGCAGGCCGCAGGATCCCCGCCTCCCTCAAGCCAGACCTGCATCGTCATAGGAATGCGGAGCATACCGGAGCGAAAGTAAGCCGGATTGAACAATCCAGAGATCAACAAAGTCGCAAATAGAAGTCCGGGAAACGTGATGAAGAAGGCGCGGCGCTCCATATCGGAAAACAACTCAGGCAGCACCATCCCGTGCGCGAGCGGAAGCGATATGAATATGATCCCGAGCAGGATGCGTTTGGCGTTGATCTGGAAACGGAAGATTGGGGGATATTCGGCGCGATCGCTCGCGATGCTGCGGAGGATCCATCTTTCATATGCCGCCTGACGTTTCAGAATCAACCACTGAGCAAGGTCGATCCCCATCGATTGGAGAATTCCCGGTGAGGGTATCGATCTCGCGTAAGCAAGGTGAAGATCCAGCATCACCAGAAGCGGGAACAGGACCGCCAGTCCTGCCCCAAAAGGCCGTCCGGAAACCAGATAGTAATCGAAAAAAGCGTGGGCCGCTGTTGTCAGCGGGAGTGCGCAAATGAATGCCGCATATCGTTCTAATCCGTGTCGCTGCCGCATCTGCCACACGTAAAAACCCATGAGCCCGCAGGTTGACATGTGGAGAGGAACTGCCGTGAGGAGTCTTGCGGAAATCACGGCAGCCGGGTGAACGGAAAGGTAAACCAGGTTCTCGACCAGGGCAAAACCAAGTCCGGTGACACTGCCGGTAGCGCACGCTTCTGACAGGCTGCGAACCCGCGGAGCAAGAAGGATGATCGAAATAAAGACCGCCGATTTCTCCGGCAGCGCAGCTTCCAGAAATGCCGGAATGTGCCATGAAAGGGGGATGAGAGTCGCGGCGCCGAAGATGATCAGCAAGAGCGACGCCGCGAGAATTCCGCGGAACAGCGCATCCGTCTGCAGGACCCAGTCATGACGAAAAACAAAATAATCTCGATAAATAAAATAGAAGAATAAGACGGGCAGAATTGCAAAGAGAACACCCGCCGCGCTCATTGTTGTACTATCGGTTTTTGCATATTTTTTCTTGTCAAGTTGCCGGCCGGATCGCGTTGTAAAATCATGCTAAAAGTCGTTCTTTCCCTTCCCGCTGTTTTCATGCTCACATTCTGCGGCGGAGGAGGAAAGTCTTCCAATAACATGATGACTCTCTTCACCGCTGGAGCCGTGGGGTTGTCTCCAAACTCGGCGGGGGCGGGGCAGGCGGCCGGCAGCGCGCAGACCGGCTCTGATGCAGAAAGTGGAAGCGGATCAAACACATCCGTTGCGGCCGCACCGCCACCAGCGGAAGATATCACGCCGCCAAAATTGCTTCGGATCGACTGGCCGACCGAATGCATGAAGTTGCCCAGCGGATTGATGTCCTGCGCGCCGCTCACTACCGGACCAACTTTTGTCTTTGACGAACCCATCGATTGCTCTTCCGTTCCCCGCCTGGAAGGCAATACGATTGTGAACCCCGAGTCCATAAAAATCTACTATTACCAGTGGTCAGAGGACGACTCGATTCTGTACCGTTACTATGCGTATCCTTTTGCGCAGACGGATCAGAGTATTGCGGCCGTCGGAGAATGCTCCGGGAACAAGGTCCGCATCCATCCAGTGATCAACGAAGCATTCATGAAAGATCCCACGAAACAGTACAATGATCTCGTATTGTCATCGGCCGGGCAGGGCCACTTTACGCCGGGAACGTATTCCGTGATTCTTGCGGGAGGAGTTAAAGACCTGGCGGGCAATCTTCTACAGGGAGATACACGTTTCGCCGTTCCTGTCGGCGATGTGCGCAGCCGCACAGAAATCCTGTCGGCAATGGTGATCCCGGAGCCCTCCCTCAGCGCATCCGACCCTTTCTACCGTGGAGCGTTTGCCATTCTTACCTCGGTGAGGAACGGCGGCGGCCACGCATGGCTCCCTGATTTTCTGGTTACGGCCATGAATTCGAATAAGATCGGGACGGATGGTCGACTGCGGCTTTATGCAAATACACCTCCCTTTGATTGCGCAGACGAGACTCAGGTGTTGAAATATGTGTCTATCGAAACATTGAGCTATGATGACTATCTGGCAGGCAAACCGCCGCTTCCCTTCCATATTGATCATGCCCGTTGTGAAACGACTTCCCCGATGGCGACTCCAAACATAGTGATTGATCCGCCATTGCCCGGCGGATCTTTCGCTGCGATCAGCGTGGCCGGTGAGTTTAAGGACCGGAGCGGGCAGTATACAATCGGATCGGGCAAGCACATCCAGCTGCTCCAGCAGACACAGTCGGGAACGACCGTGATTCCTCGCGCATTCAAATCAAGCGTTCTCACGTGGCCTGAGAACCTGGGCGCGGAGCCTCAATGCCAGATTGTGACGATGGACCAGCCGGCAACGTACTTTGATGACGGGACCAGCCCGTTCTCTTGCTCGACTGCCCGCACGATCGATATGTTCTCCTCATCTGTCCCGCAGCATTTTGCTTACTCGAATGGCCGCCCCGTTTTGACCGACGGATACTGCGTGGACTATTCGGGGCAGCGCTGGCGCGATCTTGCAGCGACTGATCCAGAAGGCAGCAAGCTCCAACCAAAGTGTGAACAGAGCTTCCAGGGCTTGCCGTCGCAGTTCCGGAAAGAGCTTCCGTTGCCGGAGTTCGGAAACGTGCAGTGTCATACAAGGACTGGCACAGACTGGGGTACTTCCTATTTGGACTCCGGGGTCGCGGGCATTTGCATCCAAAACCCGGGCAAGCCAGACGAAGTGGTGATCAACTACCACAACTACGACGACCGGGTTGCCGCCCGCAAAGCATGCACAGGCATCTGGCGCGAATCCGGTCAGTATTTCACCGAGCCGAATTTCTCAAACTACTCGGATTATATCGCCCCCGGAACGGTACGCAAGGTTCCTGTATCCGTCTGTCCGACTTCTCCCGGCCAGTCTTCCGGCTCCAGCTCCGGCGTGTCGACGAGCTTGCCAACGGGGCAGACATGCGACGGCCGCACCATTGAAC
>CAZUJO010000140.1:4113-8801 GCA_964619995.1 uncultured Leptospiraceae bacterium | reverse complement strand
AAACAAACAATCAATCTCAAAGTCCTCGACGAAAAGACGAAAGGCATCCTGCGCCAGACCTTTGATGACCTGGAACGCAAACTGAAGATCGATAGTCTCGGGCTCACCCTCTTCTATGTTGTCATGGAACTGGTAGGCAATGCTGTGAAGGCGAACCTGAAGCGCGTCTTCTTTCGCACGCGAAGCTACAACCTGAACGATGCGGATGATTACAAGCTTCACATCGACGAATTCAAGGCATACTACAGCGCAGTCTCAGAAGAAGAATACACCCGGGCATTCGATGATCTGGGCCTGAAAGTTACCATCGACATAGATCTGGACCACCAGCGCCTCCTCATCTTCGTAGAAAACAACGCAGTCCTTCACCCGGAAGAAGAGAAACGAATCCGGGCGAAGCTCGCAAGCACGCGCGAAATGAAAGACATCCTCGATTTCAGCGTTCAGTTTGCGGACGAAACCGAAGGCAAAGGCCTCGGACTTGCAATGATTGTTCTTTTGATCCGCGATCTGGGATTCGATCCGAATTACTTCAGAGTCTACAAGCAGCAGGACCGCACGGTTGCAAGGCTTGAGTTCCCTCTGTCGGCCGACTACACGCCGATTCGCCTGCGCCAGGATTCCATTCCGAGCTGAACCGCGAAACGCGCGGTCAGAGCAGGCGCTCGTAAACCGAGATATCTTTGCCCTCGAATACGTCGCCGCGGAAGAAATACTTACGGGCTCTTTCATTGAGCTGCTCGACGAGCGGTGAAGGCAGAAGAATTGCATTGCTGCGCGGATATTGAATGGCCAGGTGCGCCGCCAGATTCAGCGCGTCGCTGTGAACATCTCCCACGTTCTTGCGGTAAACCGTCATGCCGCTCGTCATCGCGAGATTCCCGTTAATGCTGTCGTAGAGATTTTCCGTCGTGATGTTCACCATGTTCAAGAGAGCGCGAATCTCAAAACAAGTGAGAAGCGCGGGCAGCTGCTGGGCTGCCGGGAAAACAAAAATTCCGCCGTCGCGCCGGCGCACCCAGACTTCGCCCCCGTACCGCGCGGGGATTGCACAGATCTTGTCGAGGCATTCATTGATGACCTTGCTCGCGCGATCGTCCGTTCCGCGTGTCAGTGATTCGGGAAACTGAAGCTGAAGAAAAACGAAAATCAAATTGTACGATTTGCCTTCTTCGTAGTGACCGCCTGCATCCTGACCGGTGCGAATCCGCAGGCGCCGCACTTCGGCCTGCTCTTTCGAAATCGCAGAGCGAAGCGTTTGATTCATGCGCACGAATTCGGGCCGTGCAGGAAGCCGCGCGAGCAGATCGCGCGTATCCATCCATCGATCCGCTTCGAGAAGGGCGCGCCGGACCACATCGAGCAGGACTCCCAGTTTGATGTTTCGCTTGGAAACAAAGTCAAGCGCCCCTGCTTTCAGGCATTCGACGACAAGGCGTTCGGTGCATTCTTCCGAGACAACAATGCAGGGAATTTTCCGCGCCGAGAGTTCATCGATCAGATCAACGACATCGGGCGAACCGGTCGTTTCAAGAATGGCAAGGTCGCAAGGCTGATCGGAAAGGCGCCTGCGCAGTTCCTCAATGGTGGACATGAAGTGAAGCGTCAGCCCCTTCAGCTCCGTCCCCAGGAGATTCCGGTAGTAATCCTGGATGTTTGTGTCCGGCTCGAAAATGTACGCCTGCATCACATGGGCCTGTAGAGAAAGATCCGGTTGCCGGCATGATCGCCGGAATGAGCAAAAAGACGACGGACTTCAGGCGGAAGAGAATTCACGGTCCTCTCCGTCATCGCAAGGGTGTTGGTCTCAGCGCAGTGCTTTTCCACCTCTTCCGCAAAGCGAATGTCGGGGCTGATGATCTTCTCGGTATCGGAACGATAGACGGCAACTCCCGCATGAAGGCCGATCCGCAGCGAAATGTCATTCTCCGGCCGAAGCTCGTTCTGCGTGAGATTGAAAACAGGAAGATAGGATAGAATCGATACAGAGGTGATCACAGCACGGGCAGGACCATCTGCGCCGTAAAACGCCATGACTCCGCCGTCACCGTGCCAGTACCAGATGCGGCCGTTGCGCGCTTCGATTTGATCCTGCAGGTAGGACCGCACACGCACGAGCGTGTTCTCGACATCCACGGGAACATTCGTCCGCGCCAGGCTTGAGCTGCCCACAATGTCAATGCTCCCGAATACGAGCGAATACTCGCTGCCTTCCTGCAAGAATCCCCAGTCGGCCGTGCGCGTCTGGCTCTGGCTCTTGTAGAATCGCCCGGCGCCCGGATCATAAATCCACTGCCGTTCGCGCAGCTTGCGCATGATGGGATCGGGATTGATGAAGTAGATGACGCCGCCGCTTGCGTTTTTGCCCTCCATGGAGAAGAGGGTGGCGAGGAAGTGCAGAAATTGCTCTTCACCCGCAAAATAATCTACAATCACGTCTGCGGCGGTCTGGCGGGTGACGACGATGCTTGGGCCGTATCCAGAAACGCGGCCAAGGTCGAAGCGGGAATCCGCTTCTTTGGCCACGTAATTCATCTGATCCGTATTCAATGACTTCCAGAGAAACTCTCTGACCATTCTTCTGATGTCTTTGAGATTCTCTGCAGCCATATGATATGGAGACTACCGGGATCGAACCGGTGACCTTCTGCGTGCAAGGCAGACGCTCTCCCAGCTGAGCTAAGTCCCCCGAAGGCCCGAGAACAGGCCAAAATGTATGCAAACCAGACGAGATTTCCTGTGTAAAGCAGTTTTTGACTTTCCTGCGAAAGTGATTGTGAAACTCTTCCACCAGCCATGAAAAATCGCGTATATCTGGTAACCGGGGCCAGCTCCGGCATTGGATACGCCCTGGCAACGCGGGCAGCGGCGTCGGGCGCGATTGTTTACGCGGGGACGCGGGATCTCGCGAGGGCCCCGTCGGCCGAAGGCGTCCATCCCCTGCTCCTGGATGTGAATCAGCCGTCTCAGGCAGAGAAAGCCGTTTCCACGATTCTTGCCGAACAGGGCCGGATCGATGTGCTCGTGAACAACGCAGGCTTCGGAGTGTACGGAGCCTTTGAGGAACTGACCGACGAGCAAATCCGCGCGCAGATGGAAACGAATCTATTTGGATGCATGCGCATGGCGCGCCTCGTTCTGCCATCCATGCGCGAAAAAAAATCGGGAACGATCGTAAACGTTTCCTCGATTCTCGGACGAATTTCCATTCCGACCGGCTCCGCCTATACGGCTTCGAAATACGCAGTGGAAGCGTTTACAGAAGTCCTGCGTCAGGAAGTCCGTCCTTTCGGCGTTCACGTCTTCGCCGTGGAGCCAGGACTGATTCGCACTCGTTTCAAAGAGAACATGGTGAAATCGGCAAATATAAACCGGCCCGATTCGCCCTACGCTTTCCTGAACCGGATGATCCAGAAGGATTATTCCGGATTCTCCACATCTCAGGAAAAGGCAGCCGACCGCATCTACCGCCTTACAACGCGTAAACGGCCCGGCCGCCGGTACAGAGTCGGGGCCGATGCGTCTTTCTATTATGCACTTTCCCGCCTCCTGCCCGATTCCTGGATCGACGGGCTCGTGTACGCCGGCGTAAAAAGAGAATTCAACAAGAAATCATAAGTATGGCAAAGAAACCCGAAAAGAAAACCGCGAAACCGCAGGCAAAAGCTCCCGCAAAGAAAGCGCCGGACAAGAAACCATCCCGGCCTCCCGAAAAAAAATCGGCGAAGGCCCCGGAGAAGAAGCTCCCCGAAAAGAAAGCCCCGGCGAAGGCCCTACCCGCGAAGGAGAAAGGCGATTTCGTAAGCACGTGGGCTTCGCGCAGCGCAAAGCATGAGAACATAGAACAATTGTTTCACGAAGCAGCGTCCTTTCTCAGAAAGAACTTCGGCTTCACAGCTCTGAACCTCATCCGCACCGGCGACAAGCCGGCTCTCGTCGCAGTACACCATGAAGGCACGAGCTATCTGTGCGACGACGCCGCGACGAAGGCATCGCCCGTTGAGGCCGGCCAGATCCTGAAAGAAACAACCGCGTTCATCCTCGAAGACAACCGCCCTGTTTCAGCGCATCTCAGCGGATCGGCCGCCGTTGCTTCCATCAGCGGATTCGGAGCGGACGGCATACTCATTGCGGCGTCCGTCGATCCTGCCCCGCCCTACCTGAAATCGGACCTCGGGTCCCTGCAATCCTTCGCCCAGTTTTTTGCTCCTGTGCTTCTGCGCTTTGACGGACGGACTGCCTCCCTCCGCACTGAAGAACTCGCCCGCGAATTGAAAGAGACACAAAAGCAGGCGCGCGAAGCCCAGAAAGCGGCCGCCCAGGATGCAGAGCAGCGTCTCCGCGAACTCGAAGAGCGCCTGACGTCGGAAAGAACCGCCGCGGCCGCAGCTGCCGCAGAAGAAAAAAAGAAGACCCAGGAGCAGCATGCGCAGACGGTCAAAGAACTGCGCGAAGCCGCAGCCCAGGCCGCGAAAGAAGCGGCCGACCGACTTACACGCGAACAGGAAGAATGGAAGTCCCGCCTGGACGCGCTGAAAGCCAGCTCCGAGGAGTCAGAACTCAGCGCGCTCAGCCGCGCAGAAGAAGCGGAGAAAGAGGCCGCCGAAAAATCACGGGCAGCGGCAGAAGCCGCCGAACGCGCAGAACAACTTGCATCAAAGCTGTCCGCGGAAACCGAGCGCGTTGAG
>CAZUJO010000140.1:0-4103 GCA_964619995.1 uncultured Leptospiraceae bacterium | reverse complement strand
ACTCGAGCTCCAGGTTGAAGAACTCGAAGCGCGCTCAAAGTCGGAACGTGAAAGCGCATTGAAAGATGCAGGCGCACGCCATGCAGCCGAACTCCAGGAGGTTCGCACACGCCTGGAAGGAGCGGAGAGAGACCGCCAGACCGCGATGTCGCGTGCTTCCGCGCTTGAAGCTAACCTGGAAAAGATTCAGGCGGAAGCGAGAGCTTTGCGCGAAGAAATCGACGCGCGTGACAAGCTTCTCGACGAAACAGGGTCCGAACACTCCCGCAAAGAAACCGAACTGCTTGCAAAACTTGAGGAACTGAAGAAACAGCATGCGGCGGAACTCGCCCGCGCCGAACAGGAAAAATCGGCGATCGCGCAGGCCCGTGCCTCCGCCGAAAAGACTCTTGCCGAGTCGCGCCAGAGCTCGGATGCAGCTCGCAGCGAACTGATCGGCAGGATCAGTGACCTGGAAAAAAGACTGCGCGATGAGACGGAGAAATTCCAGAAAGAAACAGCCTTTCAGGACGCGAAGAACCGCGAGATATCAAGCCATCTAGAAGATGAAAAGCGCAAGCTGCTCGCGGAACAGAAGCGATTCGCGGAAGAAATCGCGCGCGAAAAAGAATCGAGCGCAAAAAAAGAGAAAGAACTCGCGGATCTCCGTTCTGCCGGTGAGCGCAAGAGCGGTGAACTCCAGGGCGAGATCGGCAAACGCGAAGGCCAGATTTCCAGCCTGAAAACGGAAATTGCAAATCTAACCCAGGAGCTCCACAAGCGCAGCACGCGCATTGGCGAACTCGAGAAGCAGTCGCAGGACCAGAAGAATCGGATCGCTTCCCTCGAGCAGGAGATTGCGCGGCGGGACGGTCAGATCAAGAAGCTCGAGAGCGAGCTCGATCAATCCCGCAAAGATACGCGTCAGGTGCAGGAAGAAAAAGCCGAGGCACAGAAGCGTATCAAGTCCCTCGAAGATCTCCTCCTCGCGCGTGACCGTGAACTCAAACAGCAGTCGGAAGAGATTGCTCTGCGCGACGAAGAGATTGCCCGCCTGACGGGCATCATTCAATCGCTCCGCGAAAACAAAGAATCCCTCGAGTCGAAAATCGCCGGGCTTGAGAAGGAAATCGCGCACTACCGGGAACGGGAATCCCGTCTCGAAAAAGATATACTTACGCTCCAGGACGAGAAGCGCGTTCTGAACGGAAAGATCGAGGGACAGAACGAGGAAATCGCAGCGCAGAACGGACGCATTCAGAAAGAAATCCGCGAACGCGAATCTGTGCAGGCAGAACTTGCAAGCGTGCGCACGCGCGAAAAGAAGATGTCCGAGGAGCTCCAGTCAGCCCTGAACCGCGAGAAGGGATCCCGGGAAGAAGGCGTCATCCTTTTCAATTTCGCGCGGGCCCTTTCCGAGGTGAACACGTTCCGCGGCAAACTCGAGAAACTCGCAGCAGGACTCTCGGCGCGGATGAACGTGACGCGCGTGTTCGCTTACAGCCTGAAAGGCGAAGATCTGCTTCTTTTCGAAGAAGGGTTCAGCGAAGGCCAGTGGCTAGAGCCGCAGCGCAAGGTTCACGTGCGCCTGAGCGACACGGTCATGGGCAATGCGCTTGCAAGCCTCAAACCCGACGCACTGAAGCCGGGCATGAGCGAAATCCCCGATCAGATCCTGAAAGAGATTTCCGGAAGCGTAAACGGAAAAAGCGGCGGCGGGGTCGTAATGCCGCTGACCGAATCCATGGAAACGTTAGGCGCCCTTTGCATCATTTCCGACGCGCAGGTATCTGAATCCGATATGCGGCTTCTCGCAAACCTCTCGCCGCTCATGGCAACGGCGCTGCGCCAGCGCATGGAAGAACGCACAAGACGCGCGGCCGGCGAGCTGACCGACCGGAAGAACGCCATCATTCAGTTCCTCGAAAAGAAGCTATTCAAACGCGGACTCGAAATCGATCCGGGAAGAAAACCCGAGGAACAACTGGCCGCATTTGAAGTGTTCGCGCACAACCTTGCGCGGGTCTGCACGGACCAGGGAATTGCAACGACGCTTGAGATTGAACCGGAAAGCCTGCTTGCCCTGTCGGACCGAGTCGAATCACCCACCCATCTGCACTACATCCTGCTCGAAGCAGTGGAAAATGTGCGCGAACATGCGGAAGCAAGCCAGCTCATGATCCGTCTGCGCGAAGAAGGCGAAAACATTCAGCTTGTGATTGAAGACAACGGCGAAGGGCTTCTGCGCAAAGCGGGATCTGAAAACCCGAAACATGGCGCGGGCATCGCTGCGATTCGTAATCTTGCGAAAGATGCTGGAGCGACCGTAACGATGTCAAAAGGTGCGGACGGCCGCGGACTCCGGATCGAATGCCTGTGGCACTCTGGGCCAGGGTAGACTCGAACTACCGACCCCTTCCTTATCAGAGAAGTGCTCTAACCAACTGAGCTACTGGCCCGGACTGGCGCCATTTTTCGATAGGCGGTTTCCAGGTCAAACAACTCTTTACAGAAAGCTCTCAGCAAAAAGGATCGCCCGTGACTTTCCGCCTCACCCTTCTGTTTCTCACCTTCAGTTCGGCTCTCTTCGCCCAGGCAGAGCTCGACTCCACGCTCAGCGGCCTTCGCGCTGATATTCGAAAAGTAACGCTGGAAAACGGACTGCGCATTTTGCTCGTGCGCCGGACTTTCTCGCCTACCGTCGCCTGCTACATCAAGTTCAAGGCCGGCGGCGCAGATGAGACCGACGAAAGCGCGGGCATTGCACACATGCTCGAGCACATGCTCTTCAAAGGAACGGAAAAGGTCGGCACCCTCAACTACGAAGCAGAAAAGAAATACATTGAGCAGAGCGTGACCTGGGCGGACCGGCTCGACGATGCGCGCCGCGCTCTTGAGGCAGCAGAGAAAACAGGCGACGCAGAGAAGATCGAGGCCGCAAAAAAGGAAGTGCAGGCGCGCAAAAAGCGGCTGATGAGCCTGCAGCAGATGGCGCGGAAATTCATGATTCCCGACGAGGATTCTTACATTTACGCGCAGGCGGGCGAACGCGGCTACAACGCGTACACAACGAAAGATCTTACAAACTATCAGGTTGAACTGCCGGCAAACCGCCTCGAAATCTGGGCGAAACTTGAATCGGATCGGATGGCGAATTCCGTTCTCAGGGACTTTTATACGGAGCGAGAAGTGGTGCGCGAAGAGCGGCGCCTGCGCGTGGACAATGTTGCGCAGGGAGCGCTTCTTGAGAAATTCATCAAGGACATCTACGGTTCGCATCCCTACGGCCGCTCGCTCATTGGCAGCATGGAAGTGATTCAGTATCTGAATTACGGCCAGGCAAAGTCCTTCTACAATACCTACTATGCGCCGAACAATACCGTGATCGCGCTTGTGGGCGATATTGACTTCGACCGCACAGAACAATTGATGCGAAAGTATTTTTCCGGCCTTCGTCCGAAGAAGATCCCGGAACGTCCGGAAATTCCCATTTCCGCTTCGCGCGCGCGCACGGTCGTCGAAAAGCCGGGCTCACCTGTGATGTTCGTCGCATGGACGAAACCCGCAGGAATGGGCAAAGAGGCTCTTAGCCTTGAGATTCTCTCAAACATTCTTGCAGGCAAAAGCGACAGCCGCCTCTTCCGCAAGCTTGTGATGAAGGACCGGACTGCTTCAGAAATTTCCGCTTTCACGGGATATCCAGGAGAGCGTCATCCAAACCTCCTGACCATCCAGGCTGTTCCGGCGCCGGGTAAATCCTATGACGATGTGGAAAAAGGAATCCTCGAAGAAATCGCGAACATTGCAAAGAACGGAGTCACCCAGGACGAAGTGGACCGAGTGAAATCGTCAGTCGTGGCCGAGTTTCTTTACGGACTGCGGTCCAACGCTGAATACGCGGACAATCTCTCCTATTTTGAGCTGCTCTTCGGCGACTATCAGACGTTATTCGGCAAGATTTCCGCTCTGAACGGGATCAACCCCGATGATGTGAAGAATGCCGCGGCGAAATATCTGACGCCGGAGACCATGCACACTGCTCGTCTGAAACCGGCATCAAAGGGAGAAGAGAAATGAGCGCCAGAATCACAATCGCCCTGGGACTCGGACTTCTGCTTCTAGAG
>CAZUJO010000139.1:7046-8903 GCA_964619995.1 uncultured Leptospiraceae bacterium | reverse complement strand
GGCTGAGGTGACAGACCGCGAAGAGCGAGGCCTGTACGATCACAGCGGGCCAGGCGCCGCCCATGCGGTTTTGAATGATGCCGCGAAATACAATCTCCTCGCATACGGGACCCAGGAGAACCATGCTGAAGACGGCTCCGGGCAGGTCCATCGGTTCGCGCAACGACTGGGGCAGCGGCTCGCGTAAACTGGATTGCGCGGCAAAGAGCAACAGGCTCCAGCCGCCCGCAGCGAGGATGCTCAGTCCCCCCAGGCCTGGCACCGCTGCGGGAAGGCCTGAGCGGATCCGGCTCAGGTCTGCGAGTCGGCTTACGCCCACGCAGAGCAACGTGGACAGAGCGGAGGGCATTGCGATCGACCAGAGCGACTCGGGGAGCGCGAGGCTCACCAGGAAACGACCCAGGACCAGCCCGCCCAGATAGATCCCGCAAAAAAGAAAGCCGCTCGACAGATCCGATTTCATGCGCGAAACAACGTGCATGATCCAGCTCCACAGGCTGAACAACACCCCTTTTTTTCTGAATCACCGCCAGATCGAGATCATGGAGGCATCGCCGCATACGGTAATCAGCCTCGTGAACGAAAAGAAATACATCGTTCAGGAATCGATTCCTGATGTGATTCGCCTCATCCGTGAGTTTGAATCCCAGGTTCAATCAACCGGGCAGATCGGGCTGCACCCCTGAGGCATCGAAAAAATGAAGAGCCTTCTTCAGATTCAGCCGATCATAAAGCAGGATTCTCTGCCCGCGAGGCAGTTCGGAGGGAAGCATGGCCGGTGAAGAAGTCATGGATGAAGAAGAAGGCGGGGGCGGGGAAGCCCCTGCTGAGGCCGCCGGCTCGCCATCGTCCGGCTTAAACAAAATCGTCAAAATCCTGATCTACGTCGCCCTTGCGGCTGTAGGTCTCGTAATCATGGCAGTCATTGCGTACTACGTAGCGTCGTTTGCTGCGGCCCGTCAGTATAAAGAGGTCGCATCCATTGCTGTGGTCAAACCGCCTCCACCAACGGAAAACTTTAATTTTACAGACGACTTTCGTGTGAACACGGCGGATACGGGAGATCCTCACTTTGTGAAGCTCCGACTCAGCCTCGGCTATGAACAGGGAAATCCCGCGCTCACTGCGGAACTCGGCCAGCGCAGCCCGCAATTGCGAAACATCATCAACCTGATTCTCGCAGGCAAGACCCGCGAAGATCTTCGCACTGTGGAAGACCAGCTCGAACTGCGCGAAGAAATCAAGGCGTCGGTGAATCACGTTCTCGCCGAAGGCAAGATTTCCGAAGTCTATTTCAACGAGTTCATTGTAAACTGATCGTGCGTCGTCCCACGATTTACGCTCATCGCGGCAGCGCTCTCCACGCCAGGGAGAACACCGCTGCCGCCTTTGACGCGGCCCTGAAGCTGGGTTTTGAAGCATTTGAGCTCGATCTCCTTCGCCTTAAAGACGGCACAATCGTAGTATTTCACGACTTTACGCTGCGCCGGCAGTTCGGAAAACTCAAACGAATCCGTTCAATCAACCTGAAAGAATTTCAGAAGATCAACAAAGACCTTCTCACATTTGAAGAGTTTGTGGATCGATATGCGAAGAAGAAAATCACCGTCAACTTCGAAGTGAAGGATGACTCAAAGACGCTTCGTGCCATGCTGCCGGGAATTGCGAAGTTTCATGATCCCGTGATTTCTTCATTTCGCCGCACGGTTGTGGACGCGGCGATCGCAGAGGGACTCGAAGCCGGCTATCTGTTTCACACCATGCGCGCGTTTCGCGCCGGCCAGAAGAAAATGCGCGGAGGGCGGCTTCATATTTCGAAGAATCTCCTTCGTGCCAGGTACCGGCCGCTCAAGGCAT
>CAZUJO010000139.1:458-7036 GCA_964619995.1 uncultured Leptospiraceae bacterium | reverse complement strand
ATTCTCGGATTACAACGTGCATGTATATACCGTAAACGATCCGGTCGAAGCGCTTTCGATCTGCTCGTTTCCTTTTGTGAAAGGGATCTTTACGGACCGGCCGGAAGTACTCAAGGCATTCGGGCGCTGATCGCGAGACTGATTACAGATATCCTTTCAACCGATACATTACGATCCCCACGTATTCTTTGAGAGCAATGGTGCTTAACGTCATGCCGGCTGGCGCGGGGAAGAAAGCTTCCATCCCCGGAAATTCGTCCACAAGATACCGGGCCACGGGAAAGGGCTGAACTTCAAATCCCTGCTTTTCGAAACAGAGAACGCTGCGCGGCATATGAAATGCCGATGTGACCAGGATAATCTTGCGGATTCCTTTTTCTTTGGCGATCCGGGCGGATTCAACCGCATTTTCGCCTGTGTTGCGTGACTCACTCTCCGCAATGATCCGGTTCTCCGGGATTCCTTCCGAGATCAGCCATTCTTTCAGCACGATCGATTCGGGCCTTCCGATGTTCGAAAGTAATCCGGATCCGCCTGAGATCAAAAGCACGGGAGCTTTGCCGGCCCGCAGGAGATCTTTTCCGGCAAGAATCCGCTCCACTGCATCATTGAACTGAGGCCGGTCCACCGGCCGTGTGGACGGAGTTACCATCCCCGAAAGGACAACAATGGCATCTGCCTTTTCCGCTTCTGCCGTTCGCAATGTCGGATAACGTCTCTCCAGCGATCCCAGCAGCAAAGAAGCGGACGCATAGGTGGACGCAAGAAACACAGATACAAACACGATGCCGAAGATTCTTCGGAACCTGCCCGCCGGAAGTCTCCAGAGCGCGAGCGCGCAGAGAATCAGAAAGAGCGGATACGGAAACAGCAGGCCTGGAAGCAGCTTGGAAAGGAAGAAGAACATGGGGGCCACAGAAGACCGCTCCCCGGCCGGCGGCGACTGCAATTGAGTCCATCGGCGGTACAATTTCGACGTGCAGTCTGTGAGCGTTGTGGGAGCCTGCGCCCGATGGGCGAAATCGGCCAATGGGTGCGCGAATGGGGCTATCTGGCAGTGTTCCTCGGGTCCCTCGTTGAAGGCGAATCTGTGGTTCTAACAGCCAGCTCAATGGCAGCGGCGGGTTACCTTTCCATTACGCGCGTGATGCTCGTCGCCTTCGCGGGAACTGTGCTCGCGGATCAGACTCTGTACTGGGTGGGGCGAAAGTGGGGGCTCCTCTTCTTTCATCATATATCGTTTTTGAAAACCCCGGTGGAACGGGCCACACATCTCCTGAGAAAGTACGATGTATGGTTCATCATCGCCTGCCGGTTCATCTACGGCGTGCGCGTTTCGAGTTCGATTGTGATCGGGGCTGCCGGCGTTCCTGCGACGCGGTTTTTCTTTTTGAATCTTCTTTCTGCGGTCATCTGGACGATTGTAAGCTGCCTTGGCGGCTACATCCTCGGCGATGTTGCCCTGCGGTTTGTGCAGGACCAGGAGAAGTTTGAGAAGCTGGTCGTGCTCGTCCTTCTCGGGATTGTGTTCATCAGCGCCGCCGGCCTTGCCTTCAAGCTCTATCGATCAAAGAAACCATGAATCGGGCGGGGCGATCGATGGGCGGCCCTCATTTTTTTGATTCATTTCTGCAAAAATATGGTTGCCAAGGCAACTAATAGGCTGCTCTCTATGGTCATGGTCAACCTGGAGAGCGCGCAGGCGTTTCAAATCGTGCGAACGGCGCGGCTTTTGCGCCTGCATTTTTCCCGCTTTGCGGAAAAGGCAGGACATGATCTGACGCAGGAGCAGTGGCTGATCATGGCCAAACTCACGGAGAAGCCGGATCAATCCCAGGTGGAGCTCGGGGATTCTCTGATTCAGGACAAACCGAATATTACGAGGATCATAGCCGGAATGGAGAAGCGGGGGCTGGTCAAGCGCCACCCGGACAGAGAGGACAAAAGAGTGATGAAGGTCCGCCTGACAGCGCACGGGCGCGCCGTATTTGAAGATTTGAGCGGCCGCATTTCGCGCGAAAGGCGCCACGTCTTCGCAGGAATCACGGACACGGATCTCGCCCGCCTCGGTGCGATGCTTGAGAAAGTGCAGCGGAATCTCGCGGGAGCGATTTAGTTTTTTTTGCATAATAGTTGCTATGGCAACCAATAATCAACAAAGGAGAAGGAAGATGAATGGACAACAGGAACTGGAGCAGAGGGTAGAGGCCTTCCGGATTGCGGGAGATACTCGCGACGTGTCGTCTATGGAGGCGCTCTTACACGATAAGTTTCGCCTCATGGCTTTCATGGACGGAGCCGCGGACGCATTTCAAATGGACAAGGCCTCCTACATGAGCGCGCTTGCAGCCGGAAAACTGGGCGGGGTGCCGCGTTCGAAAAGGATCGTCTCGCTGCAGGCGGAAAAGGATCAGGCTGCCTGCACGATTCAAATGGAGTCAAAGCAGCATCGGTTTGAAACGATGATGCACTGGGTGCGGACCGGAGAGGGGTGGAAGCTTCTCAACGATTTCACGCATGCGTCGTCCCACGTAAATTGACAGTCATGGGTCTTCGCGTCCCGCTTCTTCCGGCACGTTCTGGTTGAAAGCGGGGCGCGGAGATTCAATGCACAGCGTTCCACCTGCCGTTAGAAAATGTCGTTTGTTACTGTCTACGTAGCGTTGGTTCAAAGTGCAGCGTGCTTTGAGAGGAATTTGGGAATATTAAGTAATATTTATTGATAAATGTGATAATAAAGTTGACACGCGGGACAACGCGCTGCACCAACCTGCATGAAAAAAACTGCAATCTCCGTCCTGTTTGGGCTCTGCAGCAGTTCCTGTCTGACGCTCAATCTAGGGCAGGTACCTTACATGGACGCAACGGGCCGCGGGTCCGAGGAAAGTCTCACATCTGGAAAGAAGCAAACGGAAATCTGCTACGTTTTCGAACCTTCACCCATCGCCAAACTGATCGCTGCCGCTGACCGTGAGCAGTCAAAGGATGTTGTGGCCGTAAGGAACTACACGATCTACGCAGAAGCAAGAGGCATGCAAAATTGCCTGGTCCTCCACGGAGTCGCCGTGATGAAGGACGGCAAGACGGAGGGTGCGAAATGAGCCGCTGGATTGTTTCTTTGTTGTGGCTGGCCCTCGCGTCCAATTGCACAAACTACCTGGTGCAGGGCAATAACCTGGCATTTCGCGATTATGCTGGAGTTAAGAAGCTGGCTGAAACCCCTGTAAAGGGAGAGGCTTGCCGTCAATGGATCCTGCTGATTCCTTTTGGCGAAGTGTCCATTCCTGCGGCGTTCAAGGATGCGGTGTCCAAGTCACCTCCGGGGACCACCGGTCTTGCGAAAGTGAATGTGCAATTCTACTCGTCGCGGCCTGCGGTGGGGATTCTGGCGGGCAGAGAGTGCTTTTATGTTGAGGGAATTCCTGCGAGCGTTCCGTCCCCGGCTTTAACCAGCAATCCGTAGAACTGTGGTTTGCACGCGTTGTGCGTCGGCTCGCTTCGGGTGAGTCGCGACGCGTGCAGGCCGGCTTTGAATTAAGATGATCTGCGGAAGGCCCGGAAGCCGAAGCCGTCAAAACTTAAAATATATAAACGTTCCCGTTACATCCCCGTACATGTTCACCAGAATACCCAGAACGAACGTCAGCACGATCACGAGTCCCGTCAGAACATTCGGGCGCTCCACGAGCCACTCTTTGAACCGTGGATAGTACTGAAACACGTTCATCATGTAACCGAGAATCGAAAGACCCACCAGAGTCTCGACTGCGGGACCGGGCATTCCTCGCTGCCACGTAAAAATACCTTTCAGAATCTCCCAGGTATGATGAATGCTGGGCGCCGCAAATACGACAACGCCGCCGCAAAACACGATGAATGTATAGAGAACCCGGAGCGGAACAAGACGGCCTTCCGGCAGAAGGCGGAATCCGGAGTGTCCCCACATGCGCTCGAGTGAGAGCACAACCCCCGTATACAATCCCCAGACGATGGTTGTATACTGCGCCCCGTGCCAGAGACCGCCGATGGCAAACGTAATGATCAGGTTTACGTAGGTTCGCACATTGCTCACGCGCGATCCGCCGAGCGGTATGTAGATGTAATCGCGCAGCCAGAACGACAACGTCATATGCCATCTCTGCCAGAGCTCTTGATACGAACGTGCTACGAACGGTCCTTTGAAGTTCTCCGGTATGTGGAATCCAAGAAGATAAGCGATGCCGCGGGCCATATCCGTATAACCGGAGAAATCTCCGTATACCTGGAATGCCCAGGCAATGATGATCAGCACCAGGAATACGGCATCGTATTTCTCGGGGCTGTGCCAGAGCGGGGCCGTGGCTGCTCCAAGACGGTCCGCAATGAGCACTTTCTTCACAAGACCGGAGAAGATCAGCAGGATCCCTTTGAGCATACGGGTCCGATCAATTGTCGGGTTGTCGATCTGCGGAATGAGATCGGGCGCGCGCATGATCGGGCCGGCGACGAAATGGGGGAAGAAAAGCGTGAACACGTAGAACTTCATGGGGCTGACTTTTTCCCGGATCATGCCGGTGTAACAGTCAGAGATGAACGCGATGACCTGGAACGTGTAGAAGCTGATGCCGATCGGCAGGATGATTTCGAATTTGTAGTCGTTCAACCACTGGCTGCGAAGATCGATCAGGTACTGCGAACCCGTCAGGTGGCCGACCGTCTCGGCCAGAAGGTAAAAATATTTAAATATTACGAGAACCAGAACGTCGAGCACAATGCCCGCCGCCAGCAGCCTGCCGTCCCGTCTGTCGATGAGACGCATACCGATGTAATAATTGATGATCAGCAGCGCCAGGAACATCAGAAGGAACGGGACGCTGTACCATCCGTAGAAGATCAGGCTGGTGGCGATGATCGTGTACTGCCGCCCGCGCACCGGCAGAAGCCAGTAGAACGAGTATACCGCAAAGAACAGCAGGATGAATATTCCGGAGTTAAAAAGCATGGCGCCGGTTCGAGCAAAGATGCGGATGCGCGCAGATTTGGAAACTGTAAATTCTACTGGACCCGAGGCCGTGGTTTTGATACATTTCTCGCGTGCAAGAAACCGCAGAAAAGCCCGGCCTGCCGGCCTGGGATCTAAAATCGATTTATCCGGACGCATCTTCGCGGGAAGCGGACGCCGCCCGCCTGCGCGAAATGACTGCGAAATTCTGCGACGAATATCGCGGCCGTCTTGGCCTGCTCGACGATGACGGGCTCGTAAAGGCGTTTCAGGCCCATGAGCAAGTGACCAATACGCTTTCGCGCCTGATGGTGCACGCGTACCTCACATTTGCCGAGGATACGTCGCTGCCTGCTTCGCAGGCCCTTCTTGCAAGCGCAGAAGAACTGAGCGCGGAGATTTTCGGACAGCTTGTATTCTTTGAGCTGGAGCTCGGCCTGTTACCCGGGCATTTTTCTTCCCGGATGGCTCCGTACGCATACTTCGTTCAGAAGTGCGTGGAGCGTCATGCCCACAATCTTTCCGAAGACCTCGAAGCGTATGGGATCGAGAAGAATTTAACCGGCATCCAGGCCCTGAACGGCCTTTTCGACGAGGTGATGGGATCGCTTTCCTTCGAAGACCAGGATGATTCGGGGCAGCCCCGCACGTTCACTCAGGAGACTGCGCTTGCAGCCCTTCATCATGGAGATCGCGCCTATCGTCATCGCCTGTATTCGCGCTTTCTCGAAACCGTCGGGGCGCAGAAGACAGTGCTTACGAGCATCTACAACAACGTCCTTCTGGATCACCGCCTCGATTGGAAGAGGCGAAAGTATTCCGGACCCATGGAGCCTCGCAACCTTTCCAATCAGGTGAGTTCGCGCGCCGTGGATTCGATGCTCGACATCGTGCAGTCCAGTTACCGCATTGTGCGGCGTTACTATTCGTGGAAGGCATCGTACGCGAAGATTGAAGGATTCACGAACGCCGACATTTACGCGCCCGTTCTTCCTCGTACAAGCACCTTTGATTTCGATTACGCGAAAGATTCCGTGATCCGCGCTTACGCCGGGTTTGATGCGTCCGCCGGGAAGACGGTGGCAGAATTCTTTTCCACGCTTCGCGTGGATGCGCGCGTGCGGCCGGGAAAAAGACCAGGCGCATTCTGTTACGGCGCGTCTCCCGAGCTCGATGCTTTCGTGCACCTCAATTACACAGGCGACCTGCGATCCATACAGACGCTGGCGCATGAGCTCGGGCACGGCCTTCATCATCAGCTTTCGAAAACGCAGAATCATGTGAATTTCGGCACGCCTCTCGTGACGGCCGAGACGGCATCCGTCTTCGGCGAAATTCTCCTTAACGAACTTCTCATTCAGGAAGCTCGCTCTCCCGATGAGCAGCTCGCTCTCCTCTGCGCGCAGATGGAAGGGATCCTCGCCACCGTGTTTCGCCAGACCGTGCTGACGCGTTTTGAAGAGCGCGCGCACAGGGAACGCGAAGACGGCCGCGTGGCGGCAGAAAGATTCTGTGAGCTCTGGCTTGAGGAAAACGTCCGCCTCTACGCAGACGCAGTCGCCATGGTGGATTCTTACAAGTGGGGATGGGCTTACAT
>CAZUJO010000139.1:0-448 GCA_964619995.1 uncultured Leptospiraceae bacterium | reverse complement strand
CTGGTGCTCGCTCTGTACCAGGAGTATCGTGCGCGCGGCGAAGCATTCAAGGCCGGCTACCTCAAACTGCTGTCTCTGGGCGGGTCCATGCCTCCGGCGAAATTGATCCATGAGACGGTCGGTCTCGATATCGAGTCCGAGGATTTCTGGCTTCGCGCGGTCAGTTTCATTGAAACGATGATGGATCGCATCGAAACCATCGGGAAGCGGTGAAGAATTCGCTCCCGCTGCCGAAGATAAAATATCTAAAATAAAGCTTGTGATCTCGTTTCGGGGGTTGCAAAGTGAGGCGTGACTCTGGTGCGAATCCTGCTTCTGATTCTCGCGGCCGGCTGTGCGCACTATGATGCGCAGGGCAATTATGCCGCATTGCTTCTGGCCGGCAGGACTTCTGCGACAACCACTTCCACGGTTGTATCCGGCTACCTGGTCAACGCAGTCGTTGCCG
>CAZUJO010000138.1:1588-8971 GCA_964619995.1 uncultured Leptospiraceae bacterium | reverse complement strand
GTGTAAATTTATGGCCTGCCTCGACGTCACGCGCAAGGACAAGTCGATAGGAGATCGCGTTCAAGAACGCAGCTTCCTCCGGCTCAATGACCGTGCGCGGCTTGCTGCCCAGAGCCTTCTCAACGGACCGCACGGCTTTTACCATGTCTTTCATTTCAAATGGATTCAGCGAAACAGGGCTGTCGGGAGTAACAATGGCGCGGTCCATGCAGAAGTGCCGCTCGATGACTTTTGCTCCGAGTGCCACCGCTGCCACGGTCGCGTAGTTCTCCATTGTGTGATCCGAGAATCCGACCGGATTCTGAAACATTGCGCGATACGTGGCAATCAAGCCGAGATTCACCCGGTCGTAGGCGGGGGGATACAGGCTGTTGCAGTGCAGGATAATGAACTGATCGTTGCGTTCCTCTTGAAAAATCCGCACAGCCCTTTCCAGACCGGAATACGAAACAAGACCCGTAGACAGAATGACCGGCTTGCCGAGCGAAGCAACGCGTCTGACAATCTGGGGAAAGGACCCAATCTGCGCGGACGCGAGTTTGTAAATCTGAACCCCCGCCTGCTCCAGAAGATCGACGGAGCGAAAGTATGTGGGCGAAGAAAAGAAAACAATTCCCCGCCGGTCACAGTGTTCCTTGAGCTTGAAGTGCCAGTCTTCCTCGAGGTCGATCTTGTTGTACAGATCTGTTTCTTCGGGAGAGGGATTCAGATATAAGTGCTTTCTCTGCAAAGACTGAAACTTCACAGCATCGAGACCGGCTTCGACTCCGGCATCGATGATGTCGTAAGCCAGCTGGATGTCCTGATTGTGGTTCGATCCAATGTCTCCAATCAGAAAGGTTCTTTCGCCGCCAATGGTGCGGTTTCCCACGTTGATAATCTTTTCCATAACTATCTTACCACCCTTCCCGTTTGAAACGCTTCTGCGGCGGCCTCGCCGATGCCTGCGCCGCGCAGCGCAGCGAGCGCCTTCACAGCCTCGTTCGACCGCGCATGCGGAAACGGCCGCATTTCGGATTTGTAGCAAAGCAGCGCCTTGAGCTTCGCATCGAGATACGGCGTTCCGTTCTTATCTGCCAGAGAGACAAAAAGGTTCGGCGCAAAAACGGTCGAACCTACGTTCCACTCTGTGCTCGAAACAACTTCAAAAAAATGCACCTCGCGCACAGTCTGTCCGGGAACGGGCCGGCATGCAGTCAACACAGCCTGGCTCGTGACGCGATGGTCCACGTTCAGGTCATGCGGAAAATGCGTGTAAACAATGGAAGGGCGAATCGCATCGATCTTCCGTTCTACCGCCTTGACCACGTCGAGCAGGTCAACGCTGTCCATCCGGTTGTCGGGAAAATCCAGAAGCTCGCAGCTTTTTGCGCCCACGGCGCGTGCAGCGTCCTGCGCGGCACGCGCAAGGCCTTGTAGTTCTTCACCGCGCGAATCGCGGTTTCGCGTTGAATCGCGGCTGGTGAGTCCCTCGGCCAGAATCAAGATATGGACCTGGTCCCCTTCCGCTGCATGGCGGGCCATAGTCCCTCCGCAGCCAAGGATTTCGTCGTCCGGATGAGACGCCACAGTAAGTATGATCTTAGACATCCACAGTCCTCGTGTACAGATGTGAGGCCGCGTCCTGCGCTTCAAGACGAAACCCGTTTTTTAGAAAAACTCTGGCGGAAGCAACGTTAGCCGCCTTCACGCGACCGATGAATTTGATTCTCTTCCTCAATTTCAGAGCCATCGTTTCGACGCCGATACGAACGATCTCGCTTCCAAACCCCTTCCCGCGCTCCTGAGGGTCGATAGAGTAATCGATTTCATAATCGCCCGCCGCGTTCCGATCAAATCGGATCTGACCGACCTCCGCCTTCTCCGGCTCTTTCCGGCACAGGATGAAGATATCACATGCGGGATCGCGGAGCCGCGCGGCGAACCAGCGCAGATGATTCTGATATTCAACGGGTTCCGATTGAAACGAATTCCGGCGAACTTCCGGATCATTGACCCAGCCGAACAGCAGGTCCGCGTCATGCGAATCAGCCGGCCGCAGCTCCATTTGCATCAATTCAATCTCTTGAAACCCGAATCACACACAGGACCTTTCAGGAGCTTTGCAATGTCGCGTCCCCTCTGTCCCTCTCCAATCACGGAAAACACTGGATCAAGCGCGGCGAAGTAGCGGTCAATGACGGCGCTGTCATGCGCCGTAGAGACATAGACGCTGGTTGCGGCAAGGAAACCCTTTTCGAGCATTTCCTGCGTAAGGTACGTTTTGTAGACGAGGTGTTCGGGACTGTCAAAAACGAAGCCTGTCAGGGCCGGCAGGCCGAAGGTTTTGATTGCAACGCCGTGCTTTGCGGCCAGCTGCTTCCATCGATCGGTTATCATCAGGCCGGTCCGCGTGATTGTTTCATAGGAACGCGTTCGCTCCATGACCTCCAGGGTCTTGAGCGCCGCCGTCGGTCCAATGCGCTCTGTCCAGAACGTGCTGCTGATAAAGGATGACTGCGCCGCCTCCATGACTTCACGGCGGCCAATGCATGCTGTGATCGCATACCCGTTTCCGAGCGCCTTGCCGAACATTGCCATGTCGGGCTCCACACCGTACATCTTATGAAGACCGCCTAACGTCTGTCGGAACCCTGACGTGCACTCATCGAAAATTAGAACAATGCCGCGCTCGGTTGCGAGCTTTCGGATCTTTTCGAGATACCCCGGTTCCGGCCCCAGATTTCGCGACACTTCCATCATGATCACGCCGATGTCCTGCGAGCGAACAATCGATTCAAGCTGGGCAAAGTCGTTGTAGTTAAAGGGATACACGGTATCGCGAAGATTTCCTGGCACGCCGTTCGGCGAAAGGCCGGGCAGAAGATGACCGGCCAGACTGCTCTCATCCCCGAGGTTCGCTGCCAGATACCAGTCATGCCACCCGTGATAGCCGCAGAAAGCGACCTTCGACTTTCCGGAAGCCGCCCGCGCAATGCGAACGGCCACTGCATTCGCTTCGCCGCCCGAGCGCGCGAAGCGGGCCATATCCGCCCACGGGTGAAGCTCAATCAGACGCTCCGCAAGCTGGACCTCCTCGGGACAATTCAGCGTGCTCATGTTACCCGCGGACACTGCCGCCCGCACAGCCTCGTCCACTTCCGGATGCGCATAGCCGAGCGAGTTTGTGCCGATTCCCATCAGGGACATGTCAATGAGTTCATTTCCGTCCAGGTCCCATACACGACATCCGCTCGCCTTACTATAGTAAGACGGCCACAAATCCGGCAGGAACAACTCCGCGCGCTTTGAGAGAAGCATGTTCCCTCCAGGGATGACCTTGCGCGCGCGTTTCCAGAGTTTCTGTCCCGATCCCATCAAGTAGCCTTCGTTTCTTATAAAATGGCGATTCGCCTCAAATATCCCAGGGTGCGTGCGAGAGAGTTCAATCACCTCAAGCCACCGAAAATGAAGATTCGGCCGGAAGTAGTGGAATATTTTTTCAACCACTTCAAAATCCTCCGGCTCATCCACGGTCCACCGCTCAGAGGAAAGGTCTTCTTTGTAAGAGAGATTTCCAAGTTTGAAAAAACCGGAATTCCGGATAAAGGGCGTCACGTGTTCGCGTTCAACCGGTTTTGAGCTCTCTTGATGCGCGCGTTCTAGCGCCGCAAAGCTGAAGACTTCTACATCGAGTCCATCCGGATACGTGGGCGGTAGTGTATTGGTCAGATAGTCCACATGCTGATCTTCAAATGCCGCGATAACCTGATCGACAATTTCAGGATCGATCAGGGGACAATCGCCCGTAATCCGCACAACGGCCTGGGGTTTGTGCGGAAGCGCCGCCTGATAATAGCGGTCGAGCACATCGTTCTCGCTCCCCTGGTACACTTCATAGCCCAGGGCGCGCACGCAGTCCACGAGCGGCTGATTGCGCGGGTCGACGGACGTCGCCAGAACAATGCGGTCAATCTTTTGCGAGCGCGCGAGGCGAAGGAGCAGCAGCTCAATCAGCGGTTTTCCGTCCACTGGCTTGAGCACCTTGTTCGGAAACCGGGTCGACCCCATGCGGGCCTGAATGATTGCAAGAGTTTTCAAAGTTCTACCCACCTCCAGGGATCAAGCAGCGCTTCGTCCGCGGACGCAAGACTCGCCGGAATATCAAGAGTGTGCGAAGGGACAGCCGCGATGATTTCTTTCAGATGACCCAGACTGTCCACGCCCAGGACGATCCGGTCCGCGCCCGGGATCTGCAGCGCAAATGCGAGGCATGCCGAAAGCGCGCTCATGCCCTGCTGCCCCAGCCAGTTGTCCCAGCCGCTCCAGACGGACGCAAAACGCCGGAATTTTTCAGGCCGTGACTCCGGCGCCATCAAAAGCAGCCCCTGCAGGAAGATCGAGCGGATCTGGACTTCTGCCCCTCCGTGCTTCAGAACATCAAGGGCGCCTGACGTTGCGAGCCGGCGGTCGAATACGTTCATCGCAGATTGAAATACTTCCAGGCCAAATCGCGCGAAGAGATTGCGCGCATCTTCAGCGCGAATTACCGAAACACCAATGCGAGAGACAAGATTCTGTTCTTTCAAACGCGCAAGCGCGCGATAAAGGCGCTCCCCGTTTGCATCGAGGAGCTGCGCGGGATTGTGCAGAAGCATTGCGTGCAGCTTCCGCACGCCGAGCCTGCGAATCGACTGTTCCGCAGAGGATGTGACCCAGGACTCCGGATCCGCGCCTTCCGGCATTGCAGGCAGCTTTGAAGTAATGCTCCAATCGGAGACCCCGATTTCTCCCAGGACCGTTTCGCTTTCGCCGTATGCGGCAGCCGTATCGAGCGCACGAATTCCAGCTCTGTGCGCATAACGCAGGATTTCGGCCGCCTCATCCCGGGAGACCTGTTTTCCGGCGGCATTCGCGATGCCGTAAACCATTCCAAACTGAACCGTTCCGAGAGCGATGCGGCTCAGAGCTGTATCTCTCATGAAACGGACTCAAGGACAGAAGCAATCACCCGGTCAACGTCCGAATCTGTAAGAGCGGGAAACATGGGAAGGCTCAACGCCGACGAATAGAATGACTCCGAAACAGGGAAATCTCCCCTCTGGAATCCAAGGCGCCGGTAGTAGGGCTGCAGATGAACGGGCACGTAGTGAACCTGTGCGAGGATTCCTTTCTCGCGAAGAGAATCGTAGACTGCGCGGCGATTCTGTGTCTGCACGATGTAGAGATGATATGCATGCGCTTCTGATTCCGCTGGAATCATGGGAACGGCGCGTGAACCTGCAAACGCGGCATCGTAACGCTTCGCAATCGCGCGCCTTCGCGCGAGACCTTCGTCAGCGCGCTTCAGCTGTGAAAGCCCCAGCGCCGCGAGTATGTCCGGAATGCGGTAGTTGAAACCTAATTCCTGCATCTCGTAGTACCATGCGCCCTCGCCCGCCATGTCTGCGCTCTGGTACGCGCCAGCATCGCGCGTGATTCCATGGGTTCGCAAAAGAGAGACTTTCTCGTAAAGGGCTCGGTTGTTCGTTGTAATCATCCCGCCTTCGCCGGATGCAATGTGCTTAACGGGATGAAACGAAAAGATCGACATATCTGCCCAGGCACCGTTTCCGCAGCGCTCCCAGGAACCGGACGATGAACGGAACGCAGCCCCGGGCGCATGACATGCGTCTTCAAGAATCCAGAGACCGTAGCGGTCTGCGATGGAGCGAAGGCGCTCCAGATCGACCGGGCGTCCTGCGAAATCGACGGGAATCACGCCCGAGTATGAGCCGCCTTTCTTCAGCTTTGCTTCAAGCAAATCCAGATCGAGAAGCGCGCTCTGCGCCTGAACATCGACGAACTCCACGCTTCCGCCGCAGTACAGCACGCAGTTGGCCGAAGCAACGAACGTAATGGGTGTGGTGATCACACGGCTCTGCGGACCAACCCCGAGAGCCAGAGCCGCAAGATGCAGCGCTGCCGTTCCATTCGATACGGCGACGGCATACTTCGCGCCGACGTAAGCGGCAAATGCCTCCTCAAACTCGGCGATCTTCGGGCCCTGCGTCAGAAAATCGGATCGCAGCGTTTCGACAACGGCGTCGATGTCTGCCTGCGTGATCGTCTGGCGGCCGTATGGAATTCGCGAAAGAGAGCTCATTCAGGCTTTGACGGCCCCGCTCTGAATTAAATTGCGCAGCTGTTCGACGGAGAGATAGTCGGAGTTCTCGCCGCTGTTGTAACGGAACCCTTCCTTGCAGAACTTGCCGTTGAAATGCTTGCAGAAATCATCGATGCTCCATGCGGGCTGAAATGCAGGGAGGATCACAAAGTATTTTTCGAATTCGATCGTGCTGATCGCATCCGTTTCCGTGATCATTTCCTCGTGAATCTTTTCGCCCGGGCGGATGCCGACGATCCGCTTCTCGATTCCAGGCGCGACCGCTTCCGCAAGATCGAGGATGCGATAGCTCGGGATTCGCGGAACAAATATCTCTCCACCCCACATATTCGCAAGAGCGAACAGCACGAGATTCACGCCTTCATCGAGCGTGATGTTGAAGCGCGTCATGCCAGGATGCGTGATGGGCAGAAAGCCGTTCTCTTTCTGTTTCATGAAGAACGGAATCACAGAACCGCGGCTTCCCATCACGTTCCCGTAGCGGACCACAGAAAACTTGATGTCATGGCTGCCGCGGTAGAGGTTCGCAGCAATGAAGAGCTTGTCTGAACAGAGTTTGGTTGCCCCGTATAGATTGATGGGGGCCGCAGCCTTGTCGGTGGAAAGCGCAACGACCTGCTTCACCCCCTTTTCAATGCAGGCTTCGATGAGATTCTGAGCGCCGAGAATGTTTGTCTTGATCGCTTCAAGGGGATTGTATTCCGCCGCGGGAACCTGTTTCAACGCGGCGGCATGAACCACTGTATCAATTCCTTCAACGGCGTAGGAGAGACGATCTTTATCCCGCACATCGCCAATGAAGTAGCGAATCGATTTGTAGCGTGACTCAGGAAATTCCTGAGACATTTCAAACTGCTTCAGCTCGTCACGGGAATAAATGACAAGCCTCTTGATGTCGGGAAACTGCTTCAGCACAGTCGCGACAAACCGTTTTCCAAAGGAGCCTGTGCCCCCCGTGATGAGAATGGACCGCTGGTTTAACACATTCTTTCTTCTTTTAGTAAATTTTATTTAATATCAGGACATTTGTAGAAATCGCTGCAGAAGAGCAAGACCGGCCCGGCCGCTCTTTTCCGGGTGAAACTGGCAGCCATAAACATTGCGGGACCGGATTACAGAGGAAATCTGACGTCCGTTGTAGTAGCAATCCGCAAGACGATGGTTTTCATCGTCAGGAACCACTGTAAAACTGTGAACATGATACATCGTCGCGCCGGGTTTCGTCGACCCGCACACGC
>CAZUJO010000138.1:0-1578 GCA_964619995.1 uncultured Leptospiraceae bacterium | reverse complement strand
GGTTTCGTATCCGCCAGAATAGTGCCTTCCCAGGAAGGGGCTGATGCAGGACGAACGAGCGCTTCCCATGCGATGTGCGGAATCTTGTGGGGCTCGCCGCCGGCCGTCGTGGACGGGATTCGCACAACCTTGCCCGGGATGAGATTCAGGCCGCGATGTTCGCCAAATTCCATGCTCACCGTTGCAAGCATCTGCATTCCCAGACAGATCCCGACGAGCGGCCTTCCGGAGGCCGCATATTCGCGCACAACGGTATCGAGTCCGCGTTCAATCAGGCCGCGCATACCATCGGCGAAAGCGCCTACGCCTGGAAGAACCAGGCGGGGAGCGCTCGCAATCAGGGCAGCATCATCTGTCAGAACAACATTCGCGCCGCATGATTCAAATGCGCGGCGAACGCTGTACAGATTTCCAATTCCGTAATCAATTACAACGACATCAAAACTCATCTGATCGTACCGAAATTCCGAGCGCAGACGCCGAGGCGCGAATCTCCGCGATGGTTGAACGATTGTAATGCAGAATGTCGGCCATGGCCACAGCGTCCGCATGTCCGTCCGTAACTACCTGTTTCAGATGCTCCACGGTGCCCATGCCGCCGCTTGCAATTACCGGAACGGAAACGGAGTCACTTACGGCGCGCACCAGATCGCAGTCGAAACCCTTGCGCGTTCCTTCTTGATCGACAGAGGTCAGCAGGATTTCGCCCGCTCCGAGTCCGACCGCACGCTTTGCCCATTCGACGACGTCGAGGCCCGTGCGTTCGCGGCCGTTGTCCGTGTATACTTCCCATCGATCCTTCGCCTGGTATTTCGCCTCAATGGAAAGAACCATACACTGCGAACCGAACACATGCGCAATTTCGCGAATCAAGTCGGGCCGGTTCACTGCCGCAGTATTGATGGCCACTTTATCCGCGCCTGCGCGGAGAATTTCGCGGGCATCGTCTACAGAGCGGATTCCGCCGCCCACTGTGAGCGGGACAAACACATCATGTGCGGCGCTGCGAATGATGTCGTGCAGGCTGTTGCGGCCGTACAGACTCGCGACAATGTCCATGTAGATGAGCTCGTCGATTCCCTGCTCGTAGTACTTTCTTGCGAACTCCTGAGGATCCCCGATGACGCGAAGGCCCTCAAGATGGATTCCTTTGATCAGGTTCGGTCCCTTTATATCGAGACGCCCAATGAGTCGGATCGTGCTCATGAAACTGTGGTTATACGGGCGTATCCAGATACGAAGCATGCTTCAACTGCCACACGCCGTCTTTCTGTTCCCAGAGATGCGGCGAACGCCAGCTGTCGACTACCTCGTGGACTTCTGCCTCTGTAATATTGCAGTATTCGAGGAATTCATCAAAGTATTTGGTTGGAAATTCGCCGTCGTACCGCTTAACAAGCGCTACACCCTCTTCGCGTGTGATTTTGCCGTCGCGAATTTCGTGTGCTGCGTCAGAAGTGGCGCGGCCGATACCGAATTTGATGAACGCAAGGTAATAGTGAAAGCCGTCAATTTTGTCGTCGAGACTTGCATACTTGGAGTAAGTTCCCTGCGATCTCTCCGGATTCGGTGTAAACC
>CAZUJO010000137.1:0-9028 GCA_964619995.1 uncultured Leptospiraceae bacterium | reverse complement strand
GTACCGCACGGCTGTGGGATTCTGCGATCTGGAAAAAGAGCCGCTCGCAGAAGGCGAAATTCGCGCCATCCGGCCGGAGCAGCTGCTGTACGGAGAATAGATGCTTTTTGTAACGGCGCAGTTTCTCGTTTTCTTCATCTTCACGGTTGTAGTTTACTGGGCGCTCCCTCCGCGATTCCGCATCTGGTTTCTGACGGCGGCATCGCTTTTCTTCTACGCCACATGGAACCCGCGCTTCATGCTGCACTTCCTTGTGGTCGTAGGCGTGAACTGGAGCGTGATGGAGCTCTGGCGCACATACCGCAAGAACTGGATCTTCTACCTGCTTCAGACTGCGAACCTGTGCAATCTCGCTTTCTTCAAATACTTTTACTTCTTTGCAGATATCATCGGCCGCCTGACAGGGATAGGCTGGATGGTTCAGCCCGCGCTGCAGGAATCGCACCGCGCGCTGGGCCATGAGATCCTTCTGCCGCTTGCGATCAGCTTCTACACATTCCAGATCATGTCGTACGGATTTGACATCTTCCGCGGCGTGTATGCGGACAGAAACACACTGCTCGAGCTTCTTCTTTTCAAAGCATTCTTTCCGCAGTTGATTGCGGGACCGATCATGCGATCTTCGGAGCTGCTTCCGCAGATCCGCAAGTCCCGCACAGAAGGCCTCACGCTGACTGAAGATCAGTTCTACAAAGGACTGTGGCTGTGCATGATCGCGCTCGTGAAAAAGGTCTTGATTGCAGACCGGCTTGTGGAATATCTCGGGCCCATTCTCGCTGCGAAAGATCCGAGCGTGTTTGCGCCGATCTACCTCTGGATTGCGATTCTTGCGTTTGCGGCCATGGTCTACACGGACTTTTCCGCCTATTCGGATTTTGCGCGCGGCTTCGGTCTGCTCATGGGTTTCCAGATTCCTGTGAACTTCAAAGCTCCGCTCTTCTTTGCTTCCGTGAGCGATTTCTGGCGGCGATGGCATATAACGTTCTCACGATGGCTCAGGGACTACATCTACATTGTTCTGGGCGGAAATCGCGTTTCGAGAGGGCGCCTCTATTTCAACTTCGTGTTCACCTTCTTCATGGGAGGTCTCTGGCACGGAGCGGCCTATACCTATGTGGTCTGGGGAATCCTTCTGGGCGTGATGCTTTCGATTGAAGCCTATTTTGATGAGATCGGAATTCCGGAATTCCCGAAATCCTGGTGGGGTAAGATTCTGCGGCGGCTCCTGGCCCATCTGATGTTCTGGCCGACGGCCGTATTCTTCATGGGCACTTCCTGGGACTGGTGCATGAAGGTGCTCGCATCGATTGCCAACGTTCCTCTGCTCTTTACTTCAAAGGCGCTCGATGCTCCGCATCTCGAAACGGCGCTCTACGCGGGACTCGGAGTCCTGTTCTTTCATTTGTTCGACGAGTTTCCGGCCCGCTTCGGATTCCTTCGCAGATTCGAAAAGGTTCTGATTCCCGCGGGCGGTTTCGCAATCATTGTGGTTCTTTCTCAGTTTACGGGCGGCACAAAGGACTTCTTCTACTTTCAGTTCTGAGGCACTATGAAGATCAGCTGGAAACTATTTCTTTCTCCTGTGTTCGCCCTTGCGGCGCTCTACTACGTGGATAAGGCATTCCTGCTTCCTGAGGTGCGCGATCGATTTCTTCAGCCGGGCGGAATGGTCTACTACAAGCAGCGCGAAGGGCAGATCGAGCGCATGCGCGAATATGCGCGGACGAAGCCGGACGATATCAAGCTGGCAGTCGTGCTCGGCGATTCGCGGTCATTTGCAATCGGCAACCTGCCGGCGCAGTACATCGGGCGGAAAACCTGGAAAATCTTTAATTTCGCAGGCCCCCAGGCAAACCCCGCATACTTCTACTACCTTTCGAGGCGTCTGTTTACCGGCGCAAAACGTCCCGGCTACATGATCCTTGAGGTGTCGCCGGAGTCGTTCAACCGCAACACCGGCATTCTGGGCACCACAATCATGAACCACGGCATACCCGGCGGTTATCTGGATTCTGTGCGCACCATGATTCCCGAGGCCGACCGCGAAGCGTACGCGGACACGCGATCTTTCGCGTTCTACGGCCTGCCGTTTTCGCTCCGGTCGCTCATCATGCGGATCCGCGGAACCTGGTGGCCCGAAAAGCAGCAGAAGACGATCTTCGACATGATTCCGGTCGATCAGATGGAATCCGGTTTTCGCCAGGTCTACGGCCCGGCGATCGAGTGGCAGAGCGGTCTCATGATGTCCATGAAGAACTCGCAGAAGCACAACATGGATCTCTACAGCCTTGAGAAATCGCATGAAGTAAAGTTTCTCAACCTTATGGGCGGGGCCCAGTACGTATGGTTTGGAACTGCTACCGATGCGGAGCTGAAGTCAGACACAGACCGAATCGCAGGCATCTATCTCAAGCGATTTCAGGTTTCCGAAGAGCAGGTTTTCTTTTTCCAGAGGACCCTCGAAGCCGCTCGTGCCGCGGGCGTGAAGGTCGTTGTCTTCTGGCCGCAGGTCAATCCCTATCTCGAAGAAAAGCTGAACGCCGATCCGCGCATCCGGATCCTGAAAGCCAGAATGACCGAGGACGCGCGTGAGCGCGGGGCCGACGTGATTGATATGGGCGCTCAACCGGAAACGCATTGCAAGAATTTCTACGACGCAAGCCACCTTTCGATCCAGTGTTTCCCGGCAATTACGGGCAATCTGCTCGATCACCTGGAAAAATAAGCGGTCCCGGGCCCTGCGGGGGCCGCTGATTTATTGTCTGCGTTCAGTCTGTTTGGAACGATAATGAGGTCATGAACTCCCTTCTGGCCATGATCGACCGGATGACTTCGAAGATTCCGCCGAACGTGATGCGGCTGGTCCGGCTTGGCGCGATCCTCGTATGGGCTGTGCTCGGAACAGTCGTTGTTTTCTTCTCGTGGAGGAAAGGCCAGGATGCGACTCCCGCTCAGGGACAGGACCTTTCGATTGCCACCATCAAAGAACGAGTTCAGAGAGAAGAGAATCGGCGGAACAGCGGTGATGTGACGGTTCCCGATCTGCGCGAATTTCTGCCCGAAACGAATTCGCCCGATATGCCCGGCCAGAAGCGGCCGAATCGCCGCGCCGGCCTGTCTGGAGTCGATGACCGACTGATTGAGCCGGACAATCCGATTGAGAAGCCTTCGTCGCTTCCGCCGTTTATCGGCGAGGACAGCCGCAACGAAGCGCCGCTTCGCGTTCCCGAAACGCGTCCGCGCGAAGAGGACAAGCCGCGCCGGCCCGTGAACGAATTCAAAGATCTGTCGGGAAAGAAAGACGATTTGCCGCCCCCGCGCAGGCAGCAGACGAAACCGGATCTTATGCCGGTAGAATGAAGCGGGTAGAATGATGCGCTTTGCTCGATTGTCCGCCGTATTCCTTTTGCTCCTCACCGCCGCAGTATTTGCTGAAAAAGAAGACGAAAGCAATCTCGCCTACGAATCAGGCCTTGCGTACGCTGCAGCCGGCGACTCCCTTCGCGCGCGCAAAGAGTTCGAACGCGCCGCTTCGGCGAAGGGAGACTTTTCGGATCTTGCCCGCGTCGAGCTCCTTCGCATTCAGGCCCAGGATGGAAAGACGGCCCTCAGCGCATTGACTCAGGCTCTCGGGCAGATCAAAGATCAGACGCTGCAGGAAAACGCATACATGGCCCTGGCATCGAGTCTGAAGCAGTCGCGCCGATACCAGGACGCGGTGGACGTATGTCTGCTGCTCGCCGGCCGCATGCCGGAAAGCAGTCTGGCCGACGACGCGCTCCTCATGGCTGCCGGCATCTTTCTCGACATGGGCGCTCCCGACGCCGCCCGCCTCCAGGCAGAGAAGGTCGTTTCGCGCTACAAGACTTCCGACAGCGTTGCGCGAGCGAGGCTTCTCCTGGCCCGATCCTACCTGATTCACGACGAAAACTACGCGCCGGCCCTGGCCTGCAAATACTACGAATCGGCGTCTGCGGGATCAGAACGGGCCGAACTGGCTGAATTCCACATGAATGAACTCTGCGGCCGCTGAGCGCCTGGATTTTACGTCAGGCGGCCGGAAATACTTGATCTTTTCTCTCCCATCCCAAAAGTGAAGTACTTCGGGCAGGTGGTATGAACTTTCGTCTTTTGTCGGAGTATCCGGAATTATCAAGCGAGGAGAGAAGTCTCTGTCACATGCTGATTCAGGTGGAAACTCCGCCCGTCACAGATTCGCCGGCCCGCCGTCCGCTCGTCGTGGCGATCGCCATTGACAAAAGCAAGTCCATGTACGGCGAAAAGATGCAGGCCACGCTTGAGGCGGCCTCTTCGCTCGTGAACTGGCTGACCCGTCACGATCATCTCGCAGTCATTGCATACGATACAAACGTCGAAGTCGTGCAGCCTCTCACGCCGCTCACCGACAAATTCTCTGTTATCAAGAAGCTCGAAAACGTCCGCGTTGGAACGGCGACGAATCTGAGCGGAGGCTGGCTTCAGGCGCTGCGCTCGGTAGAGGCAGCCGATGTAGAGAATGCGTTTCGCCGGGTCATTCTGCTTACAGACGGGATGGCGAACACAGGAATTGTATCGACTCCGGAGCTCGTGCGCATCGCGGAAGATCATTTCGCGCGCGGCATTTCCACAACGACGATTGGATTCGGCCGGGATTTTTCTGAGATGCTTCTGCGCGATGTTGCGCGCGCAGGCGGCGGAAACTTCTACTTCATTGACGGGCCGGAGCAGGCGCAGGAAGTTTTCTTCCGCGAATTCGGCGACATCGCCGCGCTCTTTGGACAGGGTCTTGAAATCAAACTGAAGACGTCACCCGGCGTTCAAATCAAGGAAATCCTGAACGACATGCCTTACCAGATGCAGGACGACGGCAGCGTCATTCTTCGCCCGGGAGACCTTCGTTCCGACGATGTGCGGAACATTGTAGTCGTTCTGGAAATCGAAGGCAAGACAGCCGCGCCGTACAGCGAAGGGCTGCTCGGCGCAGAACTTTCCTTCTACAACCTGATGCAGGGTTCACGCCTTGAGAAATACGATGCCGGCGTCGCTGTGAACTTTAAGCCCCGGCCTTCCGACGGCTACAACAAGCTGGTTCGTCTCGAGGCTTTGACCGCAGCGTCCGCGCGCGCAATGATTGAGGCATCCCGCGTTTCGGGAGAGCGGGACCTTTCTGCCGCCAAGCAGATCCTCGGCCGCATGGTGCGCCGCCTCCAGGAAAGTGAATCGGTTGAGCCGGAGCAGGTGAAGCGTCTCATCCGCCGTCTCGAAGAAATGGAGCGAAATCTCGAAGAGAACATGAACCTGGCCCGCAAGAACATGATGGCAGGCGGGGCCGAGCTCGGGCGTGTAACGGCCGGAGAGTACTATTTCAGCGGCCAGGCCCACGACAAAGTGGCGGAATTGACTCTTTCCGGCCAGCTCGATCTCTACAAATGTCCTGATCTAAAAGGAGATATGCGTCGTCTAATGGAGCAAGGTTATCGCTTCGTTGTGTTCGATCTGACGGATCTCTCGTATGTTGATTCGTCCGGCATCGGCACGCTGATCCAGATTTCGAACTGGATGAAGAAGCGGGGAGGGCTCATGGTTCTCGTGAACGTGCAGGGCAGCGTAGAGAAGATCTTCCAGCTGTCGAAATTGGACGAATTCTTCGCATTCCGGGACACGGTGTCGGAAGCCCGGCAGTTTCTCGAGGAACTGATCTCGTCGAGCCGCGGCGGGCGGTAATTTACTTCATTTTTTGTCGTTCCTTTCCGTATCGAAAGGTATCAGAAGTATGCGCCGCATCATCATAATCGCAGTTCTGGCTCTGGGACCGGCCGCGCTCTTTTCGCAGAGCTCGTCTCCCCTCTATACGCCCCCGGGCTATGGAGCCGGCCAGAGCATTCAGGGCATGGGCTTTGGGATGGATGTCGGCTATGAAGAGATCGACGACGATATCTATGCCACTCTGACCCCGCTTCTCGAGCTTCCGTTTCTTTTCGATATCAAGATCGGCGTGCAGATCCCGCTCGAAGTGCTTGTGTATGACCGCGAACCGCTCCAGGACAAGAAGGTTCCGTCCCTTCGCGCAGGCACGTTTGATTCCACAGAAGACTATTTGAAAGTCCTCAAGTATGCGCGGCGCGGGACTCACCTCTATTACAATCCCGGCGATGCGTTTAACTGGTCGTTCTTCTACGGTCAGATGACGGACGGATACATAGGCCACAGAACCATTGTTAGTCGCTACGTGAGCTCCTATGATCCAACCACCTGGAAGCCCGGTTTTATGGCAGACCTGAACAATGACTGGGGAGGCATTGAAGCCTTCGCGTCTGACGTCTATCGCAAAGAGGCCGTGGCCGGCCGCGCCTACATACGGCCCGTCGGGATCGTCACCGGCGTACACGACCTTTTCTTCGCGCATTCAGGATTTCGGCCGTCGCAGGTCGCTCTTTCGGTTGCAGACAGCCGTGATCCGCGAGTCAACGGCGGCGTATTCTATCAGGAAGAAGCGGACAAGAAGATGCTTGAGCCCGGCCGCGGCGGCCGCCTTGAGCAGCATCTCTATCCCACGATGCGCGACAGCGTTCCTGACGACAGCTCCTCATCTTCTTCCTCCTCGAATTCCGGTTCGCCCGCTTCCAATCCGAACCGCCCCCTGCAGTTTGAACGCGTAACGGACCCCGTCACCGGCGAAAGCCAGGTGCGCGCCGTTCCCGCAGACAATCCTGCCGCAAACCCCGCGTCCAATCCGGCGAATCCGAACAATCCTGCGAACCCGGTAACCAATCCGGTGGCGCCGGCAGATTCGAGCGACAGCAAGAAAGGATCGAAATGGGGCCCGAGCTTCTGGAATCGATGGGCCGTCGGCTACACGATTGCAAGGGACAAGGATGCTCCTCTGACTCTGGAATATGACGGGTCCGGCAACCTGGTGGTCGATCCGGATACGAAGCGTCCCCGCGCGAAGACTGCCGAGACTCTGACGATCGTGGGCATGGACACGGAATTTCGCCTTTCGCCGTTCACCTTCCTCGATCTGACTCCCTATGCGGACATCAACCAGTTCAAAGAGATCGACAAAGCGAAAGGCCTGCACGCCGGCATCAATTTCGAATTCCGCATTTTCGAATCCTTGAAACTCTCCATCCGTCCGGAATACCGTGAAATGGCGTCGAACTACATTCCGACCTATTTCGATCAGTACTATTCGCTCGAGCGGACGGCGCTCCAGCCGCGAGGCGTTTCCGACTTTTCAGGCCTTTCTACGGCTTCCAACGAAACGAAACTCACGTACCTGAAATCCCTGCCGGTTGGCGGACCCAAGGTGCGCGGCTACTACGGTCAGGTTCTCCTCGACTGGCTGCAAATTCTCGTCATTGAACTGAACTATGAGGACTACGTAGGCACCAACAATTCAAAGATATTTACCGGCTTCTACGTTCCAAATGCGGCCGGGTTCTTCTTCGACGGCTACTACACGAAGCAGGGATTCGATCATTATAAAGAATCGTTCCAGTTTGATGACCGCAGCCTTGCGGCGGCCGAGATCGGTTATACGCTCTTTGCCGGGCTGTACATCAAGGCTACCTACAAGCGCACCTGGGTCTACGATTCGACCACCTCCAAGTACGTGGCCAACGACGAAAAGATCTACAGCACCGGCTTCAGCACCAGCTTCTAGTTTCGCGCTCGGTTCGGGTCCGCCGCAATTTTTTTCCCGGTCCGGGGCTTTCGTTCTGCCGATCCATTTCCTATGGAATTTGAAATTCAGGGCCTCAGTCCAGTGCTGAGCGATATGGTAGAACGCGGCCAGCTGACCCCGCGCAAGATTGCGCTGCTCGTTCAGTTGAAGGAGACGGTGGACCGCTTTGCGGGCACAGATTACGTTACGGCCGCGCAGGCTGAGGAACTGAAAGCGCGCTACGGCGCTTATCCAGAGGTTCGCACCTGGGGAGACTATTTCCAGACGGAGATTGCAAGTCAGCATTTTCAAATGTCTGATGCAGACTTCGAGAAGATCATGGATACAGTCCGTTTTGATTTGATTTCTTCTTCGATGATTTTTGACGGCAAACCAGAGTCCTTCTTCCTGCAGGTAGAAGAAGACGCGCTTCTGGCCCAGGGAACCGATCCCTCCGAGTGGACCGCAGAAACGGAAGAGGCTGCCCACCTCGGGATTCTTCGTCAGTACTTCGTCGAAATGGCGCTGTCGCGCAAGAGCGTAAGCGCGGCCGACGAAGCCTGGTTCCATCGCTTCGCACAGAGCGCCCGGGCCGTATGAGATTCTTCTTCCTGTTGTTCGTGACGAGCTCGCTGTTCGCCCAGAGCGAGCCAGCGCAGGCGCCGGAGACCGCGCCCGCGCCCAATGCAGCGCAGACGGCAGTGCTTGCGCCTCTGGCCCGTCACGTTCCTCAGGAAGAGCGGCGCCGCGCCGTATTCGCAAAAGAGCGGGCGTCCGAAGCGGAAAACGCCTATCGTTATGCGGTCGAGCTGCATGGCGAAGGTTATCGCGCGGGAGCGCTTGAGGCACTCAGGGACTTTCAGATCCGATTCCCGGGCCACGAGCGAACCTTCTTCGTTCGCATGGAAGAGGGCGATATTCTGCGCGAAATGGGCGAGATCCTCGATGCGGTGAACCTGGACCTCGAAACGTGCCGTATGTATCCGCGCGAAGAGCGAGCAGGGCGAATCTGCCTCCGGGCCGCGAAGCTGCTGCGCCGGAGCGGCGATACGGACCGCGCCCGCGCTGTTTTTAAGGAAGTGACCGAAAACTTTCCTGCCTCAGGGATCGCCCGGCAGGCCTCCGCGGAGCTGAGCATCATGAAAGAGGCCGAAAGTTCGCCGGAGCCAGATAATCAGCAAAGGTTACCGGAAGAAGTGCCGACAAAAGAAGAGAAGGAGACGATTCGGGAAGCGGAATTGCCAGGTCAGGGCGTTTTTGACACAAACGGGCCTTGATTTTCTTGTTGTCACTATCGCACCCAGAACCACCCCTGAGATAAGCCATGTCCTTTCAAATGGTCAACTTTAAAGCGGGCTCCTA
>CAZUJO010000136.1:0-9031 GCA_964619995.1 uncultured Leptospiraceae bacterium | reverse complement strand
GAACTTCTCGGCGCAGGCGCTGACACAGTTGTGAAGGCAAGCCTCGCAAACTACAGTCCTGAAGGGATGGCAAACATTGTTGCGGCTGTTGCAAAAGAGAAAGGTGCAAAAATCGTTCTCACAGCTCACTCCGTTCAAGGACGTGACTATGCAGGCCGCGTTGCCGTTCAACTGGGCGCGAACATCGCAGCCGACGTCGTGAGCCTGAAAGGCAGCCTCGACAATGTTGAACTCCGCAAACCGGTCTATTCCGGAAAGGCCTTCGCAAACATTCGTGTGAAAAGCCCCGCCGTTATTACAGTTCGCCCGAACTCCCAGGAAGTGAAGGCGCATTCCGGCGCGGAAGCGATCGAAACTTCTTCGGCCGGTGAAGGCGATGTGAAAGGAAAGATCACGAGCACCGACCTCTCCGGCGGTTCGAAAGTGCAGCTTACAGACGCCTCCATCGTCGTATCCGGCGGACGCGGAATCAAAGGCCCTGAAAACTGGCCGATTCTGCAGAGCCTTTGTGACGTGCTCGGCGCCGCGCTTGGCGCAAGCCGCGCT
Source organism: uncultured Leptospiraceae bacterium (assembly GCA_964619995.1). Taxonomy (GTDB): domain Bacteria; phylum Spirochaetota; class Leptospiria; order Leptospirales; family Leptonemataceae; genus JAEUSB01. The sequence goes on along the minus strand of CAZUJO010000136.1, from coordinate 8,485 downwards.
GCGGTAGACGCCGGCTGGATTTCGCACAGCAATCAGGTTGGTCAGACAGGCAAGACTGTTTCTCCAAACTGCTACATTGCATGCGGCATTTCCGGAGCCATCCAGCACCTCGCCGGTATGGGATCCTCGAAATACATCGTGGCCATCAACAAAGACAAAGATGCACCGATTTTCAAAGTTGCAACCTACGGGGTCGTGGACGATCTCTTCAAAGTTGTGCCGGCGATGACAGATGAGTTCAAGAAGGTTCTTGGCTAATCTCCGTCTAACGGTTCAGTGTCTGGCGGCGGCCGTTGCATTGCAATGGGCCGCCGTTCCGCTATTTGCGGAACCGAATCCGGATGTCCAGGCAGTCGTGTCGCGCATGCGGTCGCTCAGCGGATTCAAAGCAAGCATCAGCATTTCAACGTCAGGCGGCGCTCTCCGCGGAAATCTCTCTTACAGCAATGGAAGAGTGCATCTCTCTCTCTCGGACGGACGTGTCATCGCATCGACCGGACGCGAACTGGTGGTTTACAATCCATCCACAACCGTTGCCGGGAAGCAGCTCATGGCCCCGGGCGGCGGCGGACTCGGATGGCTTCTTACTGGCTTCAAGACGAAGGTCGTTGGAAACAGCGCCTACCTCGAAGCCGAAAATCCGGCCGCCAACATTCAAGAAGTGCGGCTGAAGTGGGGCGCTGAGCATACACTGGAACAGCTCAGCATTCGCCACAAGAGCTCGGGCGACTGGACAACGATCACGCTGAGCAATCTGCGCCGCGTCGATGCGTTTCCTGTAAGCCTGTTTTCATACGATCCGCCTGCTGGATCGAGAACCGTAGAAAACCCTCTCAACCAGAGTAACTAACATGGATCCCACGCTGACGCGGGCAGCTGCGCATAAAGCGTTCGGTGATCTGTATCGCAAGCCCAGGCCTCCTGAATTGCAGGAGCAGGTCGAAAAAGTCATTCAGAGCGTAAGCGATGTTTTCGCGCGCATCCAGCGCATCGAAGAAATCGACGCAGCCCACAGCAGAAAGCAGAAAGGCGTTGAGACTGCTGAAAGAAGACGTCCGTCTTCCCAGGCAGGATCGGGAGGCGGAGCTGGCACAGGAACGGGCGCCCGATCTCCCGCGCAAAAACCAAGAGAGCGCAAGCCCGGACTGCTCGATGCCATTCTCGGCGGCGGCGAAATTGGAGTCTGGGGCAAGGAAACAGAGACGCTCTCTACGGGATTCCTCGGCCGAAATCTGCACATCAGCAAGAAGTCAGAAGACATCTTCTCCGCTCTTGCAGAGGACATCATTGTTGCGACGATCAAATGCTTTCGCACAGCTGCACGCGACGGCTGGATGCACTGGGAGCCGCCGATCTACAACGTCATTGTGACGGCGTATCAATTCTTCAATGAATACATTACGGTCGGGCCTGTGTTTCGCCGCATCGAACGCCAGGAATTGCTGGCGGGCGAAACAAGCAAGATGCAGAAGCTCTATGCCGCTCTGATCCAGTACCCGAACTACAAAAAGGCGCTCACGGAGTCCTTCGTAAAGTTTATAAACGAAAGCAAGGAACTTGCGGGTTACACCGAAACCATCAAGATGACGATGGGATTTCTAACATCCCTGGACGCGAAACACCCGACCCTGAAGAACACGATTCTGGCCTTCCACGCGCTTGCAAAGAAACGCGTTGCAACATGGCAGGAGATTACAGATGAAATGGGCGTCGGCAAACCGGTTCTCAAACGGTACCGGGCGCCCGAGTCTGTCATGCAGCAGATTGACGCGGCGATCAAGAAGCATTACACACAGATTGCGATGCGCAAAGCGGAGATCCGCGAGATTGAGAACCTGCGCCGGAGTTTCTTTGAATACGACGGAGCGGGAAAGGTCAAAACGGATTTCCTGAATCCCATAGTCACTGAAGTCCTTCGGCGAATTTACAATGAGAAGCTTGTCAACGACATGACGGTAAAGTCACACAAGACAGAACCCCCGAAGCTTCTGTTCGTGATCATGAAGGATTTCGATATCTCAAGCCTCTACCTGCTTGAGGGATCGTTTCATGTGCGCGACGGCGGAAACCAGATCGAAGTGATTCTTTTCAAACAGGGCCTCTTCCGCGTGGTGATCGACGAATTCAACGGGCTTCTGCGCGAAATCGAAATGTTCTTCAAGAAGAACAAGAACATGGCGTTTCACTTTCAAAACCTGACGGAGATTCTGAAAAAAGACAGCGGTGACGAAGAAATGCGTCGATTCGTTGCTCTCAGCCGTCGTGCGAACAAGTTCTTCAAGACGATTTCCGTCACATTCCGAACGATCTGGGATAACCACCTGGGCGCGAAGTCAGATACGAACCAGGCCGTGCAGGAAAAACTTGCGCGAACCAAAACGATTCCCATCGAATCACTCGCAGTTGGAAAGCGATACATTCCCTTCTATGAAATGGAAGTCGTTTCCAACAATCGCTGGAACGGGCTCAGCGTAGAGAAAGTCATAGAGCAGATCGTGCGCAACATGTACAATTACATGTTTATCTTTCGGGATGAAGAACTGCTTACGCACCTCTCCTCAACGACTCGCCTCCAGGCTGAGATTCAGTCTCTAATAGAAGAACTGAAGAAACTCGGCGTGGATTACGAAGACTCGGCGCCTCCTTGACGGAATTTGCGTTGACTCAGGTTCCCGAGGGAGGCGAGTCAGGGCATGGCAATACAGAAGATTGGAATCCTAACATCCGGCGGCGACTGCGGCGGCCTCAACGGCGTCATCCTGGGCGCAGCGCGCATGGCGAATTCACGCGGCATCAAAGCATATCTCATCCCCAACGGCTATGCAGGTCTCTATAACCTGGTCGATTTTGCAAGCCTCGTGGAACTTACGCCGGAACGGCTCGAACAAATCCATGTCTACCTGGCGGGCAGCGAGGCCGGCAACTCGCGCGTTAAGATCTCGAAGATCAAAGATGAGCGCAAGTACGACCGCATTCGCGACGGCCTGAAGAAGTTCGGAATTGATGCTCTCGTGATTTCAGGCGGCGACGATTCCGGCAGTGTCGTGGTGGATCTTGCTTCGAACGGAATCCCCTGTGTGCATGCGCCCAAGACGATGGATCTTGACCTCATGCCGTACAGCGTCGGCGGGGACAGCACGATCGTGCGCATCGCAGAGTTCGCCCGGGATCTCTATACGACGGGCAGAACCCACAATCGCATTGTTGTAATGGAAGTTTTTGGACGTTATGCGGGACATACTGCGTTCCGCGGCGGCATCGCGTGCGATGCCGATGCCATCTTGATTCCAGAAGTTCCCGTGGATTTCGATCTGCTCTACAAACACTTGATGCAGAAATTCATGCGGAGAGTGGAAACCTCGGATGCTCGGAAGGGCACTGCAATGGTCATCGTGGCCGAAGGTTTGAAGGATTCCTCTGGAAAAGAGCTCGTGGATGAAAGTTCCGTTCCGGACGCATTCGGTCACAAGAAGCTCATGGGCGCCGGCAAATACGTGGTCAAGCAGCTCGAAGACCGCGTTAAGAAAGATCCGGGCGTGAAGGAATTCATGAAACGGACCGGACAATTCGTAGAAGGCGTGTACGAAATTCCTGAAATCCGCGAAGTGAGGCCGGGACACCTGGTCCGCTGTGGCTTCGCAAGTCCGGTCGATGCGAATTTCGGACTGGAGGTGGGCGCCGCCGCAGTCGAGCTCCACACAAAAGGAATCAACGGAGTGACTGTTGTATCCTATCAGGATGGAAAGATTCGCTACATGCCGGTTGCGGAAGCGATCGTTCAGCGCCACGTCGATCTGCACAGCGTTTCACTCTATGAAAAACTGGGTATTTGCTTCGGACGCGCCCCGGTGGCGGAAGATCCGCAAATTGAGAAATTCTCAGGCAAACCGGAAAGAGTATACTGAGTTCAAACCGGCCCGAGAGGGCCGGCCTACTGCCCATCCAACAGGGCTTTCAAATCATTGCGCACGTTGCGGCGAAATCCGCGCGTGACACCGCGAAAGGCAATGCCTGCGCCGTCTTCGTCGACGCGGACAATCCCGGCCCGGCATTTGTACTCCATTCCATTCAGTGTGAACGTCAGGTGCACCTCTTCGCCTGGTTCGCGATAGCAGTCTTCCCACTCTACGTACATGCCCATCTCGCCGGCATCCCGGGTCTGTCTGCGAATGCCGTCCACGATGACTTCCATTACGATCGGCTTTCGCTTCTGCAGGCGCCAGCCCCGCGGGTACATCCGCATGTAGGGAGCGGAAACATCGCGTCGCGCGAAATAGATCACGGCCGCTACGCCCAGCAGCGTTTCGACGAGTGCGCCGGCATTGTAGTAACCGGGAGCCCGCACGAGCGCGAAGATATTGTGAACGATCAGCACCGCGGCATATCCAAGAAACAGCCACCAGCCCCACCGTTTGACGGAAAGAAGTCCTATTCCCACAACGATCGGCGCGAAGAGGAGGATCAATTCCACGGTGCTCAAGAGTTTCAGAACGGCCAGGGGCATGGCCGGTGAAATCTTCATCTGGTTGGTAAGCCCGAAGTAGTTTACTACCGGTAAAATCAAGAAAGCAGTGCCGAAAAACAAAAGCGTCCAGGGCCTTCGGATCCGACGACGGCGTTCAAAAAAAGGAATCTTGAAGCTTACTTCCTGCGAATCCGGCATGGCCTGGTTCTAATCGAAACCTGCGCAGAATGCAACTACTTTCCTGCTCACGCCGAAATTATTCCTTGTATTCGCGGCGCACCGGATCAATTCATACGCAATGGCGAAGCATTTTATTCTGCTGGCGCTCGTTCTATTCGCGCAATGCCAACGCCAGACGGTCGCCGTTCCTCCGCCCGTGCCAATTTCTGAGTTACTAAGTGATGCGTATGATATCGCCTATGAGCGTGAGCGCAAGATCCGCGCGGCCGATTGGATGGCCAATGTAAACCCGGAAGTCATTCAAACCGTGCTGAACACTCAGGAAACGAGCGCCGCAACCCTTGAAAAGGTGCTCGAGCGAGGCGGAAACCATCCGTACGTTGCATGGGTTATCGTGCAGAAGCTGTCCGGTTTTCGCATGATGCGGAACGACTATGCCGGCGCGCTGCAAATCTGGCAGAAATACCTGAACTACTTTCCTTACCGCCAGATGGAGGTCGCCCAGATCATGGCCATGCTCGCGCGGCCCGATGCGTCCACCGTGCGGAGCGTGGCCGGAATCAACAGCGCCGTAAACGATTATCTGCCGATTCCAGAATTGAGCGGGAAGCGGATGTACTTCACGGCCTATGACCGGCCCGGCGGGAAAGGGAGGGAAGACATCTGGAGAACTGAGGTCGCAGGCTCGGGGTGGAGCACCCCGGGAATCGTTAGCGAGCTATGCACAAGCGAATCAGAATCGCCTGACGGTCTGTCGCCCGACGGGACGACTCTTTCTGTTTTTGGAAACTATCAGGGCACCTATGGAAATGGAGATATTTTTGAATCGCGGCTGACGCCGGACGGCTGGTCACCGCTGAAACATCTGCCTGCGCCTATCAACTCTGAATATTTCGAGTCGGATGCTTTCTACACCGCTGATGGAAACGCTTTGATCTTCGCAAGCGACCGGCCCGGCGGATATTTCACATACCACCCGGTCACCGAGGCCAGCGGCGGATTCCTCCACGGCAATACCGACCTCTACGTTTCCTTTCGCAAACCGGATGGAACGTGGAGCACGCCGCGAAATCTCGGTCCGTTCGTCAACACGCCTGGCGCCGAAAGGACTCCATTCCTTTATGCGGACGGCAAGACTCTGTACTTTTCTTCAGACGGATATAACGGATTCGGCGGAGCGGATATGTACAAAACCGTCCGGCTCGATGACACGTGGCTGCACTGGTCGCCGCCGGAAAACCTTGGCCCCCTGATCAACGGCCCGGGACACGACTGGGGATTCCGCATGACGGCTGCTTCGGACCGCGGGTATTTCTCGTCCGACCGAACGGGAACCATGGGCGGTCAGGATATTTTCGAAATCTTCCCTCTTCCCGGCGTTGCGCGTCCGGCCGCCATAGTCACTTCGGTTCGCGGCACAGTCCGCGACGAAAAGGGTGAACCGGTAGAAAGCCAGATCGAATGGCAGGATCTTTCTACGGGGCAGTATCTTGGCCTGCTTTCGAGCAAGCCGGTCTCTGGAGAATTCTTCATAGCGCTCCCGGCGGGACGTGAGTACGCTTATTTCGCGCGAAAAACCGGCTATTTCCCGGTCAGCCAGCGCGTTGATTTCAGAAACGCATCGCATTACACAGAGCAGACGGTCGAGGTGCGCCTCGTGTCGATTGCTTCCGCGAAACAGGAAAAGGCTGAGATCATTCTCAACAATATCTTCTTCGAAACGGGAAGCTCCACATTGAATCCGCGAAGCTTCCCCGAGCTCGAACGGCTCGCGCTCACGCTGAAACAGAACCCGGGCCTCCGCATCGAGATTCAGGGCCATACGGACAACGTAGGCAGCAACGATGCGAATGTTGAGCTCAGCTCAAAACGCGCGGAAGCCGTGGCAAATTTTCTGGTTCGGTCCGGGATAGCGCCTGCCCGCCTCGAATGGCACGGCTATGGAGCGTCAAGAACCGTGGCCCCCAATGACACTGAAGAAAACAGGCAGAAGAACCGAAGGGTTTCCTTCGTCTTGAAGTAACTATGGGCGTTCATGCGATCCGGGAGACTCAGGTCCTGCCAATCCCGCTTCGAGAGGCGTGGGATTTCTTTTCGCGGCCGGAGAATCTGAAAACGATTACGCCTCCTCACCTCGGCTTCGAGGTGCTGAATTCTCCTCCGGCGGCCATGTATGCAGGTCTAATGATCCAGTACAGGGTCCGCCCGTTATTCGGCATTCCTCTGACCTGGGTCACTGAAATCACGCACGTCGAACAGGAAAAGATGTTCGTGGATGAACAGCGCATCGGACCCTACAGGATGTGGCACCATGAGCATCACTTTGCGGGTTCGGGCCGCGAAACCACAATGACCGATATTGTCACGTATGTGCTGCCCTTTGGTCCCCTCGGCGACTTTGCGCATGCGCTGTTCGTGAAGCGCCAGCTGCGAGATATCTTCGCGTTTCGCAGAGCCAAAACCGAAGAACTCTTCGGCAAACCAGTCAGCGTCCAGGCCAGCCGGTAGCCCGCCGTCAGCGCTTCATTTTCCGAACGTAGAGGACTTTGTGCACCCGCGCTACGACCGCGCCCTGCTCATCGAGAATTTCGCAGTCCGCTTCCCAGTCCATTCTGCGCTTCTTTGCCACTTCGTCCCGTATGCGGTCGATTTCAGAAGGCGGAATGTGGAAACGCGCGCGAACCAGGCCTCGGCCGGGCTTGATGAAGTCAATGCCGGCGCTTTTGTCCCATACAATGTATTCCGGCCCGAGATTGTCCATGAGGATGAACATGTAGAACGGATCACACATCGAATAGAGCGAGCCTCCAAAATGAGAGCCTACGTAGTTCGTGTTCGTCAGGACCAGGTCCATACTGCTCTCAATTGTGTTTCGATCTTTGATATGTACCTGAATGCTGGCTCCCGCGTACGGGCCGAAGTATGCGAAGGCCTTTTCAAAACCATAGGTTTCTTTAAGAAAATGCCATAACGGATTCACCTGATAGTCAAGTCCTGTCATAGCCTGTCGTCGGGCCTCGGTATGCCGAGACAATCGAATTCTGCCGCGCGTTCTACTTGACCGGCGGGCTTGCCCGTTCATCACGAACGAGTGACCTCCCCCGGCCGCCTTCTTTTGCTCTTTCTCGCTATCTTCAGCGCTTTCGCGGCCGGCGGCATTCTGTGGTCCATGCGTCCTGCCGAACCCAGTCTCGACCGTGCCGCGGCTCTCTACGCAGCCGAGCTCCCGGATCAGGCCGATCGGGAGATCCTTTCCTACATCCAGACGACAAACGATGAGGCAAATGCCTGGTGTCTTGCCCTTGCGGAACATGCGAGGGACAAGACTTCCATCTCACCGCTTCTCGCAGAGAGGCTCAACGAGCCCGGCTTAAGCCGCTACAAGACGTTATTCGCTTTTGTATCTTCCCTCGATCAGGTGAGCACCGTTTCTGAAAACTGGCCGCTGCTTCACGATGCGGGATGCGTCCTCGCACGCCTGAACCGCGACGCCGAAGCCATCACTCTTCTCAAGAAGGCAGAGGCGATTCACCCGGATCCCGATCAACGATATCAACTGCTCCACCTGATGCACAACCTTGGCTGGAAGGCGGACTTCCGCGAATTGATGAGCAAATCGGAATACTACGAAGCGTCCGACGCGTTTCTGAGAATGCACCTCTATCAGCTGCAGGGCGACGCAGCCGCGGCCAGCTACTGGCTCGTGCGTCATGAAATTGAATCGTACGAAACCGGAATCCTCGTCGCTGCAGTCGCTGCCGGTCTGTGCTGGCTGGTTCTTCTTCTGCAACTCGGCCGCATTCGCAGCTGGCCTCCCTTGCACGTTCTGCTGGTTCCTGC